>JACCUF010000117.1 GCA_013811975.1 Geodermatophilaceae bacterium
CCCGGCACGGGCAAGACGACGTTCGCGAAGGGCGTCGCCTCGCGGCTGCGGTGGCCGTTCGTGGAGTTGTTCCCGAGCCGACTGACCGACGGCGGCGGGGCAGGCCGCGGAGCTGCGGGAGTTCTTCGCGATGATCGTCGAGGTGGACGAGGTGGTCCTGTTCATCGACGAGGTCGAGGAGTTTGCGGCGGCACGCGACGGCCGGCCGGTGACCCACGCGGTCACTAACGAACTGCTCCAGCTGATCCCGGTCTTCAGGGAGCGGCCGCGCCATCTGCTGGTCTGCGCGACGAATGCGATCCACCGCCTCGACACGGCGTTCATCCGTCCCGGACGCTTCGACTATTTGCTCCCCGTCGGACCGCCGGACGAGGCCGCGCGCGGTGTTCGGAGGCACGCCCACCGAGTGCGGCTGAAGCCGGACGCCGCGCGGGCGACCGTCGATGACTTCCTCCGCGCGATCGCCGACACCCGGCCCACGCTGACCAGCGCGATCGTGCACGAGTTCGAGACCGACATCGACACATACGCCCGGATGTAGGTCCCCGTCGCCGGGCCAGGCCGATCATGAGGGAGCTCAGGTGCCCCCAACCTCGATCAGCTTCAACCGCTTTGGGCGGCTCGGGCTTGGTAGAGCAAGACCGAGGCCGAGACCGAGACGTTGAGTGAATCCGATCGGCCCAGCATCGGGATGAAGACACCGCCGTGCCCGCGCTGGTACCAGGGTTTGGAGATGCCGTACCGCTCACTGCCTACCACGATCGCGACCCGGCCCCTGTAGTCGGCTTCCCGGTAGTCGACCGCGGATGCGGTGTCGGCGAGGTAGACCGTGAAGTCCTGGTCGGCGAGCCAGTCGATGGCCTCGGTGACCTCGGCGAAGTCGACGGTAGGGACGGACAGGCTCATTCCGTGCGAGCCCCGAAACACCCTGGGGTGAGACATGCGGGTACGACGGTTGGTCAGCACCATGCAGTCGGCTGCCACCCCATCCATGGTCCGCAGCAAGGTCCCGAGGTTGCCCGGGATCTCCAGCCCGTCCGCGACGAGCACCAGTGCCGTCTCCTTGAAGACGATGTCGCCTCGCTGCCAGTTGGGCATCTTCACGATCGACACCAGCCCGTCGGGCTTGTCCCGCTCGGTGATCCGGGCCAGCGCCTTCTCCGAGATGCGATACGACGTCTCGGCAAGGTCGACCATCTGAGTCGCGCGTAGCTTTGCCTCGTCGGAGTAGGTCGCCTCCGGGCACCACAGGAAGGTCTCCACCTGCGTCCCGGTCTCGCGCACCACATTGTGCGCCCATAACCCTTCGACCACGAGCATCCCCGCGCGATTGGAGGCGGTGTTGCGCTGCAGATCGACGATCTGCTTGATCCGCGGATGGGACAGGCCGATCTGCTGAAGCTCGAGGTCCATCAGGCGGGCAAGTCTAGGTTGCGCCAGACTGTACGAGTGTCAGACGACGTGTTGTCTTCCTACCCAGCTCCGGCGGGTAGGTCGATCGCGAAAGAGATCACCCGGCTCGACGAGCATTGCCGGGCGTTCTTGGCGCTGTGCCCGTTTGCCGTGCTGTCGAGCACGACCCCCGACGGTGAACCGGACGTCGCGCCACGAGGCGGCGAGCCGGGCTTCCTTCGCGTACTCGACGAACAGACGCTGATATTGCCCGACCGAGTCGGCAACAACCGGCTTGACAGTTTGCGCAAGATCGCCCGTAACCCGAGGGTCGCGCTGCTGTGCATGGTGCCGGGCTTCGACGAGACCCTGCGCATCTATGGTCGGGCCGATCTCCGCACTTTCGAGACCGCGCCGATCGCGGCCGACGAGACGGGTCGGCCGCCGCGTTCGGTCATGGTGATCCGGGTGGACCGCGCATTCATGCATTGTCCGAAGGCGTTGATGCGCGGCCGATTGTGGGACCCAGATGCCCGAGTGCCGCGCTCGACGTTCGCGTCGCTGGGCGAGGTGCTGCGCGCCCACAGCGGCGCCAGCGAACCAGCGGAGAGTCAAGAGGACATGCTGCACCGATATCAGTCGCAGCTGTGAACGGGCCGTGAGCACGGCGACCAGCACAGACCCTCAGACAGCCACTCCGACACGGATAGTTGTCTCCGACCTGTCCAAGCGGTTCGGCAGCGTCCATGCCGTCGACGGACTGTCCTTCGTCGTCGAGCCCGGACAAGTCACTGGCTTCCTAGGACCCAACGGTGCGGGGAAGACGACCACTCTGCGAATGGCGCTAGGCCTGATCACTCCGGACTTCGGTTCGGCGACGTACGCCGGCACCCCATATTCGTCTCTGGCACACCCGAGTTCGCAGGTCGGTGCGGTCCTGGAAACAGCCTTCCACCCTGGTCGCAGCGGACGAAGCCACCTACGCGTTTATTGCGCGGCCGCGGGGTTGCCCGATGAACGTGCCGATGCGGTCCTGGCCCAGGTCGGGATGACGGACGCGGCAAAGCGAAAGACCGGCGGTTACTCCCTTGGGATGCGCCAGCGGCTCGGCCTGGCCACCGCGTTGTTGGGCGACCCGCAGGTGCTCATCCTCGACGAGCCCGCCAACGGCCTTGACCCCGAAGGCATCCAGTGGCTGCGTAACTTCCTGCGGCACCTCGCCCATGATCAGGGCCGCACGATTCTGGTCTCCAGCCACCTGCTCGCTGAGGTTCAGCAGACCGTCGACCGAATCGTGATCATCGGCGGGGGAAAACTGGTTCGCGAAGGGACCATCGCCGAACTCGCCGACCCCGCGCGCGCCTCGGTCCATCTGCGCTCACCGAACGCTGGGGCCCTGCACCAGGAACTTCTCGATGCTGGTGCCCAGGTCGAGACATCGAGCCCCGAGGAACTCACCGTGCGTGGGATGCCCATCGCGGCCATCGGTCACCTCGCCTTCACCTCGGGCGTGGAACTACACGAACTGAGAACAGCAACCACTGACCTCGAAGAGATCTACTTCCGGCTGACTGCGGGCCAGGAGGAGTTCAAGGGGGCGTCCAACGCCCCCGACGACGCCCCCGGCGCAGCACCCACCCCGCAACCTGCGGCCCCGAAAGTGCCGGGCCGGGAGGCGTCCTGATCAACCTGATCCGCGCCGAACTGCGCAAGCTGTTCAGCACGAAGTTATGGCTCTGGCTGCTGCTCGGAG
>JACCUF010000122.1 GCA_013811975.1 Geodermatophilaceae bacterium
GATGTCGCAGGTTCGCCGACGACACACCGCGCGAGTCACCTGCAAAGGTGCGACATCACGGTGGCGGGTAGTCCAGGTCGACGGGATCGGCCACATCGGCGCACTCGATCTCGGTCACCTCGTGCGCGGCCAGGTAGCCCCGCGCCCCCTGGTCACCGGTCGCGGTCTCGGCCACACCGGCCCAATGGGTGCGCCCGAGCAGAACCGGATGCCCGCGTACTCCGCCGTAGCTGGCCACCGCCAACACCTCCGGAGTCGCTGCCGCTGCCACCCGTCGCAAGGCTGCCACCGTCATCCCCGGAAGATCCACGAGGTGTACGAGGACCGCTTCGATCGGTTCCGGCCACCGCTCGCTCCGGCGGTCCAGACGTGAGCCGCTGGAAGCGGGCGCCAGGTTTGCGCTCTGGTGGTTTTGAGGCAAACCGCCAGGAGCGGGGACCACGTCCGCGCTCTGGGGGTCGTGACGTAAACCGCCGGGAGCGGGGGCCAAGTCTGCGCTCTGGCGGTCTTGAGGCGAATCGCCGGACAGCGCGGTCAGCGCGGCGAGGCCGGTGCGCAGCGAGGACCCCATTCCGCTGTCCCAGTCCGGATTCAGGACGACCACGGCATCCCCGAGCTCGGCGCGTGATCGGACCTCGTCAGCGGCAGCACCGAGCACCACTACCACGGGATCGCAGACGGAAGCGATGAGCCGGTACGCACGTTCGACCAGCAGCCGACCCTCGTACGGCACAAGTGCTTTGGGCATTCCGTAGCGCCGCCCGGCACCAGCGGCAAGGATCAGCCCGGCGGCCCGGACCACAGGTTTCGGGCCAAGCTGCTCAGCGGGCATAAACCTCTACCTCGTGCGCCTTCACAGTTGCCCAGACCGCACTCCCGGGGGCGAGCCCGAGTTCGGCGAAGGCCGTCGCCGTGAGATCGGCCGTCAACGGGATCGGCCCCTCCAGATCGCAGCGGACCGCAGAGCCGAACGGCGTCGCCGAGGCCACCCGAGCCGGCCAGACGTTGCGCGGACTTCCGTGCGGCTCGGTGGGATAGATCGCCACAGCCTCGGGCCGGATCGCGACGTACACCGATCCGTGCGCTGGCTCGGCGACGGCCACCGAAGTACCGGACTCCAATCGCACCTGGCTCCCCTCTCCGGTGCCCGCCAACAGGGTCAGCCCGATCAGCCGGGCCACGTAGTCCGTACGCGGCCGACGAGCCACCTCTGTCGGCGAACCGGACTGTACGATCCGCCCGTCCTCGATCACGGCGACCTCGTCGGCCAACGCCATAGCATCGATCGGATCGTGCGAGACGACGATGGTGGCGCCGGCGTACTCGGCGAGATGGCGGCGCAGGTCCGCGCGTACCTCCAACTTCGTTCGGGCGTCCAGCGCGGCCAACGGTTCGTCGAGCAGGAGCAGTTGCGGACTGCCGACCAGGGCTCGAGCCAAGGCGACCCGCTGCGCCTGTCCGCCGGACAGGCCACCCGGCTTTACCTTTGCGTACTCCGCGAGCCCGACGCGCTCCAGCCACTTGTACGCCGAAGCACGGGCCTGCGCCTTGGGAACTCGCCGGGATCGGAGGCCAAAGGCGATGTTGTCCACTGTGGACAAATGCGGAAAGAGCAGGTAGTCCTGGAAGACCATCCCGACGGACCGATCATATGGCGGCACACGCCTATTGGCCGCAGGCTCGTCGAGGACAAGGTCAGTAAGTGCCACCCGGCCGGCGTCGGGTCGCAGCAGTCCAGCCAAGACTCGGAGCACGGTCGACTTACCAGCACCATTGGGGCCCAACAGCACCAGCACCCGGCCGGGCTCGACGGTCAGGTCCACTTCGAGGTTCAGGGAACCGCGTTGTACGGCGAAGGCCGCGACCAGACTCACCGTGCCCGGGCCCCCACCCAAGCGCCGGTTGCGTGGCGAACGGGCACTTTCGGGAGCCCCAATAGGAAGCTTGTGTAGCGAACCGGCACTCTGGGAGCCGCCAAGCGAGAGGTTGGGTAGCGAACCGGCGGATCGGGCGACTGCCACACCGCGATCATCATGCCCGGGTCAGCCAGCGTTCTCGCAGCAGCGCGAGCGTGGCCAGCGACACCACCAGCAGCACCAGGCTCAACACGATCGCCGGCTGCGGTTCGTTCTGCAGCGCGAGATTGTCCGCCAGCGGCATCGTCTGCTTCGTACGCGGGTAGTTCCCCGCGAATGTGATGGTGGCCCCGAACTCGCCCTACGCCGTTGCGGAGCACAACAC
>JACCUF010000159.1 GCA_013811975.1 Geodermatophilaceae bacterium
GTTCGGCGCCGATGCAGCGGTGGATGCCGTACCCGAATGCGAAGTGCGACCCCGGAGTTCGGGTCGGCTCGAAGTGATCCATCCTGGCGCCGAGCGCGGCGTCCCGGTCGGCCGAGGACAGCGAGGCGATCACGATCTCCCCTTCTGCGATCCGCTGTCCGGTGGACAACACGACATCCCGCCTGGCGAAACGCGGGAAGGCGACCTGGACGACGGTGAGGTAGCGCAGCATCTCCTCGACCATGGGGTTGATCGCGGTGTCATCGTCGCGGACGAGCGCGAAGTGCTCTTGGCTGAGCAACAACAGCAGTGCTCCGAGGGCAAGCATGCTGGCCGTCGTCTCGTGACCACCGACGAGCAGCCCGTCCGCGAGGCCGGCCAACTCCTTGTCGCTGATCGCATCGCCATGTTCGCGCACGATCATGCCCAGCAGGCCGTCGCCGGGATCGGCGCGTTGTTGGGCCACCAACTCCCGCATGTAGGTCAGCGACTGCGCGATGGAATCCAGCGTCTCGGCTTCCTCCATGAAGTCGAACCGTGAGTTGCTCAGCCGTTGGAAGTCGCTGCGATCCCCGTACGGGACGCCGAGCAGTTCGCAGATCACCAGCGACGGAATCGGCAGTGCGAAGGTCTGTACCAGATCCACCGGCATGTCGGCTGCCTCGATGGTGTCGAGGCAGTCCGCGACGATCGCGTCGATCCGCGGGGCCAGTCGAGCAAGCCGCCGCATCGTGAACTCGGGCGTCAAGGTCCGACGCAATCGAGTGTGCTTGGGGGGGTCACTCATCCCCAGCCCGCCCGGGTCCTGTTGTCCGGCAAGAGCTTCCACGCCGATTGCAGCATCGGCAAGAGTCGAGAAGTCGGTGCTGAAGTCCGAAGCACTGCCGAGCACCTGACGTACGTCGGCGTAGCGGGTAAGCAGCCAGAACCTCATCCCGAACAGGTTGAACTCGCTGACCGACTCCTCGGTACGGCGCCGACCGAGCTCGGCAACGGGATCGAGACCATCCCGCATCAGGGGGAGGAACGGTGATTGCGTCATCAGCCCACAGTGTCCTCGTTCCCGCGCCAGCTTGTCATCGCGACATCGGCGATGCACGTGGCCGACCTGCCGGGGCCTGTGGATAGACGAGCGCACGTGCGACCGGGCCACAGCGGGGACGATCAACGGAACTGTGGGGGTTATCGCACTGACGGTCAGGAAGACAGCGGCTGGAAGCGACGGAGTCGCAGGCTGTTCGAGACCACGAACAGCGAGGAGAATGCCATCGCCGCCCCGGCCAACATCGGGTTGAGTAGCCCCGCCGCAGCCAATGGCAGCGCGGCCACGTTGTACGCGAAGGCCCAGAACAGGTTGCCCTTGATCGTGGCCAGGGTCCGGCGGGAGAGTCGGATCGCGTCTGAGGCGGCCCGGAGGTCGCCTCCGACCAGGGTCAGATCGGAGGCCTCGATAGCCACGTCGGTGCCGGTACCCATCGCCAGGCCCAGGTCGGCTTGGGCCAGCGCGGCCGCGTCGTTGACGCCGTCTCCGACCATCGCGACGACTTTGCCTTGACCCTGCAACCGTTTGACGACATCGACCTTGTCCTGCGGGAGCACCTCGGCGATCACCTCATCGATCCCGACCGCCTTGGCGACCGAGGCGGCCGCGGCCTCGTTGTCACCGGTCAACAGGATCGGGCGCAGCCCCAGGGCCCGGAATCGGGTGACGGCCTCAGCCGAGGTGTCCTTGATGGCATCGGCCACGACCAGTACGCCGCGTGCAGCGCCGTCCCAGCCGACCGCGATCGCCGTTCGTCCCTCGTCCTGGGCGGCCGTCATGGCATCGGCCAGCTCGGCTGGGAGCGGCTGGGATCTGTCCGCCAGCAGCCGGGCACGGCCGACCAGCACCGAGTACGTCCGCTCACCCAAGGTGACCTGGCCCTGTACGCCGAGGCCTTCGAGGTTGACGAACTGCGCCACGGGCGGATGCTCGCCGATCCGCTCGTTGGCGGCGCGGGCGACGGCCTGAGCGATCGGGTGCTCCGAGGAGTCCTCGACAGCCCCAGCCAGTAGCAGTACCTCCGTCTCGTCCTCGCCCACAGCCGCGATGATGTCGAGCAGGGTCATCCGACCGGTGGTGACCGTGCCGGTCTTGTCCAGCACGACGGTGTCCACGGCGCGGGTGGATTCCAGCACCTCGGGGCCCTTGATCAGGATGCCGAGTTGGGCACCTCGTCCGGTTCCGACCATCAACGCCGTCGGCGTGGCCAGACCCAGCGCACATGGGCAGGCGATGATCAGCACGGCAACCGCGGCGGTGAAAGCGAGTTCGGCGTTGGCGCCGTTGACCAACCAGAAACCGAGAGTTGCCAGCGCCAGAGCGATCACGATCGGAACGAAGATCGCCGAGATCCGATCGGCCAACCGCTGGACCTGCGCCTTGCCGTTCTGGGCCTCCTCGACCAACCGGGCGATCTGGGCGAGTTGGGTGTCGCCGCCGACCCGCGTCGCTCTTACTTGAAGGCGGCCGCCAGCGTTCACCGTCGCCCCGACCACCTGCTCACCCTCGCCGACTTCGACCGGTACGGATTCACCGGTGAGCATGGAGGCATCGATGGCGCCAGTACCGGAGACGACCACGCCGTCCGTGGCGACCTTCTCTCCGGGACGTACGACGAAGACATCGTCAACCGCTAGCTGTCCGACCGGGATTCGGGTCTCCACCCCGTCCCGGATGACGCCGACATCCTTGGCGCCCAGGTCGAGCAGCGCGCGCAGCGCTGCACCGGAGCTGCGCTTCGCCTTGGCCTCGAGGTAGCGCCCGACAAGGATGAACAGCGTCACGCCGGAGGCGACCTCGAGGTAGATCTCCTCGGCGCCGGACCCACGCGAGGGGATCAACGTGAAGGGCATCGACATTCCTGGCACGCCGGCTCCGCCCAGGAACAGGGCGTAGAGGGACCACCCGAACGCTGCAGTGACGCCCAGCGAGATCAGGGTGTCCATCGTCGCCGCACCGTGCCGCAGGTTGGTCGCGGCCGCCTTGTGGAAGGGCCAGGCGGCCCACGTCACCACGGGTGCGGCCAAGGTCAGCGAGAGCCACTGCCAGTAGGTGAACTGAAGGGCCGGGATCATGGACAGGGCGATCACCGGCACGGTCAGGACGAGACTGGTCAGCACGCGGCGGCGCAAGCGGGCAACCGGATCGGCGGTCCCCTCGGGCTCGGCGCCCGCCTTCCCTGCGACGGGACCAGGCTGCGGTTCATCCCCGGTGCCAGCGGTGGGCGGCGGCGGCACCGCCGCGGTGTAGCCGGTGGCCTTGACGGTCGCGACCAAGTCCTCCGGTGTCACCGTGTCGGGGTAGCTGACCCTGGCCTTCTCGGTGGCGTAGTTGACGGTTGCGATGACGCCATCGATCCGGTTCAGTTTCTTCTCCACCCGGGCGGCGCACGACGCGCAGGTCATCCCGCCGATGTCGAGTTGGATCGTGTCAGCCATGTCAGCTGCGGACCAGCCGGGCGATCGCCTCGGATGCCTCGCGGACCTTCTCGTCGGCTTCGGTTCCGCCACGCTGCGCGGCTTCGACGACGCAGTGCGACAAGTGCTCGTCGAGCAGTTCGAGGGAGAAGGACTGCAAAGCCTTCGTCGCTGCCGACACCTGGGTCAAGATGTCGATGCAGTACTTGTCCGCCTCGACCATCCGGTGCAGGCCACGGATCTGGCCCTCGACGCGGCGCAGTCTCTTCAGATGTCGATCCTTGTCGGCGCTGTAACCGTGCGTCGGAGCTTCGGTAGTTATCATCTGCTTGCCTGCCTGATCTGGTACGGGGGCGGGGTATCGGGAACGACGTCCATCATGATACCCCCGACGGGTATGAGACGCAACCGAGGGCTCGCGGTTGTCCATTGCGCACAGTGCCGTCGAACGGCCGGTGTCGAGGTCGCGGGAGGTCTGCTCAGTCGGCAAACCACATAGTTGGGGCCAGAAGTTTACAACGTAAAGCTGAGGGGTACGCTTCTCCTCTGTGCACTCGTCCATCGCTTAGGCAGCGATCACCGAGCCTCTACGACCCATTGCCCTGAGGAGGACAACTCATGACCTACCCCCCCGAGCCACCGGCACCGACCTACCGTCCCGACGCGGCGTCGAACTACCCCACTGATGCCCCGCAAACGGCCTACCCCATAGACGACAGCTCCTCGGTCTATCCCGTGGAAGGCGCCCCGTCGGCCTACCCGGACGCGGCCTCGACGTACCCGAGCTCGACCCCCCAGACCCCGCCGGGATTCGGGT
Organism: Geodermatophilaceae bacterium; assembly: GCA_013811975.1. GTDB lineage: Bacteria > Actinomycetota > Actinomycetes > Mycobacteriales > Geodermatophilaceae > JACCQS01. Next base: position 4,277 of record JACCUF010000159.1, read on the forward strand.
CCGGCGCCGGCTCGGATTCTTCGACCACCGACGTGGCCAAGGAGCAGGCCTCCGAGGTGGGTGACACCGCCGCCCAGGCCGGCGCTCAGGTGGCGGGAGTGGCCAAGGAGCAGGTGGCCAATGTTGCCGAACAAGCCAAGACTGAGGCCAAGAACCTGTTGGGTCAGACCCGTGATGAGCTGAGCAGCCAGGCCGGGACCCAGCAGCAGCGGGTAGCCGGCGGTCTGCGCTCGCTGGGTTCGGAGTTGCATGCGGTGGCCGATGGCACCGCCGCCGAGCAGGATGGTCCGACCCGTCAGTTCGCCCGTCAGGCCGCCGATCGGATCAGTACGGCGGCTTCCTGGTTGGAGGACCGCGAGCCGGGACAGGTCCTGTCCGAGGTGCAGCGGTTCGCCCGGCAGCGCCCAGGGGCGTTCTTGGCGTTGGCTGCGGTTGCCGGTTTGGCGGCCGGTCGACTGACCCGCGGCCTGACCGCCGACAGTCAGTCCGACAGTTCGCAGACTGACAGTTTTGGCGCCGTGCCCGGACAGCCCGTCGCATATCCGGTCGACCCGTCGCAGTTCGCGGGTTCGCCGCATTCGATGAATGACCCGGCCCCCGCCTACGGCACGGCTATGCCACCTCCGGGTCCGGCTCAGTCCTTCGGCGTGCCGGAGCCTGCCCCGGCGGCGTGGACGCAGGGCCCGACTCCGATCTTCGATGATGCCGGATATCAGGATCCCGATGCGGGGCGGATCGGCCAGTGACGACTCCCAACATGGACGCAAGGACGCCCGGTGGCGCGTACGCCGGCGGTGCGCACCCGGGTACCGATCTAGGCGCTGAGCGGGGTGAGGATCGCTCGATCGGGGAGATCCTCAGTGACGTCACGACCGACCTGTCGACGCTGATGCGTCAGGAACTGGAGCTGGCCAAGGCCGAGCTGAAACAGACCGCCACCCGTGCCGGGACCGGCGCGGGTCTGTTCGGCGGCGCGGCTGTGGCCGGGCACATGGTTTTGCTCTTCCTCTCGATCTCGCTCTGGTGGGGTCTGGGCAACTTGGTCGGTCGGGGTTGGTCGGCGCTGATCGTGGCCGTCATCTGGGCGATCATCGCCGCCGTACTCGCGCTGACCGGGCGCGGTCAGCTCGCTCGCGTGCGCGGTATCCCGTCCACCACTGAGACCGTCGCCAAGATCCCGGACGCCCTCCAAGGCAACGAACCTCCCCACCCCTTCAGCGGCAATCAATTCACCGGCACTGGACAGGAGAACCAACGATGAGCACTGACCCGGATGCGATCCGCGCGGACATCGAGCGCACCCGTTCTCGATTGAGCGACGATGTGAACTCCTTGACCCACGAGGCCAACCCGAAGACCATCGCCGGCCGCAAGGTCGACAAAGCTCGCTCGACGGTGAGCAGCGTCAAGGACAAGGTGATGGGCACCGCCGGTGACTCCACCGCTTCGGCTGGGTCGGCTGCCTCCTCGGCCACCGATAGCCTTGGAAACGCCGCCTCCACGGTCGGGGACGCGGTGTCCTCGGCACCACAGACTGTCCGCACGCAGACCCGGGGCAACCCGATGGCCGCCGGGCTGATCGCATTCGGTGCCGGTGCCCTGCTCGGGAGCCTGCTCCCGGCCAGCGCAAAGGAGCAGGAGGCCGCCGCCAAGATCAAGGACGCCGCCCAGCCGGTTGTCGAGCACCTCGGCGAGGTCGCCAAGGACACCGGGGAGTCGCTCAAAGAACCAGCACAGCAGGCCGTGGAGTCGGTCAAGGCCACCGCGACCGATGCCGCAGCCACGGTCAAGGACGAAGGCACCTCTGCCGCCCAGGACGTCAAAGACCAGGCACAGGACTCCGCCCAACACGTACAGAATCAGCGCACCTAGACAGACCGCTCGCAGCACTGACGCGCCCGCGCCGCACCTGTTGCGGCGCGGGCGTGGTGCACCACGAGAGCAAGGAGAAAGTGATGCCGAGCAATCAGGGATCCACCGGTACCGAAGAATCCTCCAGCCGCTCCGTGCCCGGGGCGCAGGCCGACCGGCCGACCGAGCTTCCGGCAAAGGGCTGGCGGCAGGTACTCCTGCGTGGCTGGAAGGAAGCGCAGTCCGATCAGGTACCGCTACTGGCCGGCGGGGTGGCCTTCTTTGGCTTCCTGGCGCTGTTCCCTGCCCTGATCGCCACCGTTTTGCTGTACGGGCTGCTCGTCGATCCGGCGACCGTGCGGGATCAGGTCGCCTCCGTCGGCGATGTCCTTCCGGGCGAGGCCAGGGTCCTGCTCCTCGAGCAACTCGAGTCGCTGACCTCCACCTCGTCGTCGGCCTTGGGCATCGGACTGGTGATCTCGGTGGTCCTGGCCCTGTGGAGTGCCTCCGGTGGGATCGGAAACCTGATCACCGCCATCAACACCGCCTACGACGAGGAAGAGGACCGCGGGTTCATCAAGCGCAAGGCCCTGGCATTGGGGCTCACCCTGGCCGCTGTCATCTTCCTGTTCGTGATCATCGCCTTGGTCGCGGTGGCTCCTGCCGTACTGGACTCCCTGGTTGGCTCAGGCCCGATCCGGTGGCTGCTCGAGGCCGCCCGCTGGGCGCTGCTACTCGTCCTCATCATGGCGGCCCTAGCCGTCCTATACCGAAGCTCGCCCGATCGCGACGCGCCCAAGATTCGCTGGGTCACGGTCGGCGCCGGAATCGCCACTGTGCTGTGGATCGTGGCCTCGGTCGGCTTCTCGTTGTACGTGGACAACTTCTCCTCGTACGGCAAGACCTACGGCGCTCTCGCTGGAGTCGTCGTGCTCATGCTCTGGCTGTGGATCAGCGCGTACGCGGTGCTGCTCGGAGCGGAGATCAACGCCGAGTCCGAGCAACAGACCATCCGCGACAGCACCAAGGGGCCCAGCCAACCGCTGGGCCAGCGCGGCGCCGTCAAAGCAGATTCGACTCCGGGCGGCGAGGAACCGGCACGAGGCGAGCGGAAGAAGGAGCACTCGTCATGATCACGCGGCGCAGAGCGGTCGCCGGAACCGAGAGCATATTCGCATAACCTCTGGCGGATGAGTGATCGTCGGGCCAGTACAGCTGATGACCTCGTACAGCAGGCGATCGACGAATTGTACTCGGTTGACCCGGACGAGTTCACCGAACGGCGTAGCGCGCTTGCGGCCCAAGCACGGACGACCGACAAGACGGTCGCCAGAGACATTGCTGCCCTGCGCAAACCGACCCGCTCCGCCTACGCGCTGAATCGGCTCGTCCGGTCCGATCCGGAGGTCGCGGCGAGGCTGGCCGAGCTCGGCGACGACCTCCGTTCGGCCCAGGAGTCCTTGGACGGCGCGCGAATGCGGGAGCTGTCGACGCTGCGTCGGGGGATGGTCGAAGAGTTGGCCGATCAAGCGTTCCGGGCCACCGGCCAGCCAGCGTCGGCGGCGGGCCTGCGCGAAGAGGTGGTGTCGACGCTGAACGCTGCCGTGGCAGACGACAGCGTCGTCGCGCAGCTCGGCTCGGGGACGCTCCTACGTCCGGCCCGGTGGGACGGGTTCGGGTTCGCCTCACCGCCGGAGCTCAGCGTCGTCCGGCCGCCCAGCCCGCGTCGGTCGCGCGACGAGCCGACGGCTCGGCCGACGACGGGCGCCGGCAAGTCGGACAGCCACAAGGGCACCGGCGAGACCATAACGATCAACGGAAACAAGGCGGCCAAGGCGGCCAAGGGCGAGCGTGGGGCCGCGGAGGCGGCCGCGCAGGCCGAGGCAAGGGCCTGGGCCAGGGCAGAGGCCAAGGCCGAGGAGCGGCGCCGCCGTCAGAGTCTGGCTGACGCACAGCGGGCGGTCAAAGACACAGACTCCGCGCTGGGCAAGGCTGTGCAGGCCGAAGAAGATCAGCAGACGCGGGCCCGGCTGCTCCACGAACAACTCACCGATGCCCGGCGACGCCTCGACGAGATCCGGATCGACCTGCGCCGTGCGGAGAACCGACAGCGCAAGGCCCAGCAAGCCCTCGATCGCCTGCAGAAGTGATCCGCGAAGGACGGCAGTCCTTGGTCCATCGCGCTGGCTGACAGTCCAGTCGCCTCGGCTTTCCGAGTTTGCCTCTTGACTCGAGGGGAGACCGAGCGCAGTCTGTGGTTACTGATCCGTGACATATCAACCGCGGGCAGCAAGCGGGGGCCAAAGACTGCAACGCCAGCTCCGGCCAGAGCCTCTCCGACGCCAGGTCGACGCCATCGAGCGCCTTCGACCTCGACGTCGCCGCGTACTTCGTCGCTCCCGCGCCGACTTCATTTCCGAGGGTCCGAGGCGGGCTTTGGGTATGCCGTCAGGCGCCGCGAAGATGCATAGGTTTACGTCGTAAATTACCGGGTACCGTGCAAAGTTCAGCCCTCAACAGAAAGCGATCCCCCTTATGAGCAGTTCCCGTAACACGCTGGTCCGTTCCTTGCACGACCTCGGCGCAGCCGCCTGGTTTGGTGGATCACTCGCCGGCGCGATCGGGATCAATGGCGCCGCAAGCGATGTGGACGATCCGGCCGAACGCGCGAAGATCGCCGCTGACGGCTGGGCCCGTTGGTCGCCGATCGCCGCCGGCGCAATCGGCTCGCATGTCATCGGAGGACTCGGCCTGATCCTGGCGAACCGCGGCCGCATCCGCACGCAGGCAGGCGTTACTTCCAACACCGCCTTCAAGACCGCCATCACCGGACTCGCCATGGCCACTACTGCCTACAGCGGGATCCTCGGTACCAGGATTGCGGCTGCCGGTGACGCCTCCAGCGCCGGGGCCACGAACCCGAGTCAGGAAACCCCCAGTGCTGTGGCCGACGCCCAACGGCAGCTCAACGTTCTGCAGTGGGTCACCCCGGCGCTCACCGCGGCCATCGTGATCCTCGGTGCCCAGCAGGGTGAGCAGCAACGACCCGCGGAGCGCCTGCTGGGTGTCACGAAGAAGGCTCTGCATCGCGGCCGCTAGGGCACGGCTGTCTCCCGTCGGAGCCTGTCAGTAGCGTCGGTCGGCAGATGCTTCGGCATCGGAGCATCTGCCGGCCTGCGTTCGAGGAGGACCGATGAGGTCATCTCAGGTGACCGTCGACTGTGCCGTACCCGCTGTGATGACCCGGTTCTGGGCCTCGGCGCTGGGGTACGACCTCAGGCGTGCGGGAAGCCCTCGCCTGAGTACTCGCGCGACTCCACCAGTACGAGCCAGTTACCCGAGTTGTCCCGCATGACGGCCTCCACGCCGTACGGACGCTCGGAAGGAGGCTGGACGAAGTCGACGCCCTTGGCCGACAGTTCCTCGTAGGTCTGTTGGCAG
>JACCUF010000182.1 GCA_013811975.1 Geodermatophilaceae bacterium
CGAAGTCCGGATACTGCGCGGGCGTCAGGCCGTACTTGGCCTCCACCTCGCCGGGGGTGAAGCGGGTCATGCCGGTGACGCCTCGGTGCGGGTAGAGGACGGTCACGAGCGGGTTGACCAACTGCAGTGCGTCGCGGTCCCCGGTGCAGATGAGAACCTGCATCCCGACCTCTGTCGCCTCGGTCGCCAATGTGGCGATCACGTCGTCGGCCTCGTACCCGTCCACCTCGATTGCCGTGATCCGCAGCGCTGCGAGTACCTCCTTGATCAGGCTCACCTGACCGCGGAAGTCATCGGGAGTCTTGGTGCGGTTGGCCTTGTAGTCGGCGAAGATCGCGCTGCGAAAGGTCGTCCGGGACACATCGAAGGCGACCGCGATGTGCGTCGGTGTCTCGTCGGTGAGCACCTTGATCATCATCGAGGTGAACCCGTACACCGCGTTCGTCGGCTGACCCGTCGTGGTGGAGAAGTTCTCCACCGGATGGGAGTAGAACGCGCGATAGGCCATCGAATGGCCGTCGACGAGCAACAACCGGGAGGGGTCGGTCAATGCCGGCACCTGCTCGTCGATCGCTGCTGCTTGCGCCACTGCACTCACGGTATCTGCACTCACAGGCTCACTCTAGGGTCGCGGTGTGACAGCCTCGCCGCCCTTCTCCCACCGCCCCCCGGACTGGGTCGCCGGGCTGACCCCCGGCTCGTTGGCCGAACGCATGGGCATCCAGATCGTCGACCGGAACCCCGATCGGCTGGTGGCCACGATGCCCGTCGAGGGCAATCAACAGCCCTACGGCATCGTGCACGGCGGTGCGTTCTGTGTGCTCGCCGAAACCCTCGGTTCGACGGCGGCGGCCCTCTCGGTCGGCCCCGAACGCGCGGTGGTCGGCATCGAACTGAACGCCAGCTACCACCGTGCGGCTGTGCAGGGAACAGTAACGGCGGTGTGCCGCAACATCCACCTCGGAGGGACCCTGACCAGCCACGAGATCGAGATGGCCGACGACACAGGCAGGCTGCTGTGTACGGTCCGACTCCGCTGCCTGGTCAGGGATCGTCCGCCGACCGGCTGAGCTGCCGACCCCGGCGCTCGATGCCGGCGGGCTACGCCAGCGGCCGGTCGGTCCGAACGCTCGCGGTCATCCGGGCGTCGGTCAGCGCTGTACTGCGCCGCCCGAACGGCCGCCGCGCCCGTAACAGCACGCTCTGCCGTCGTTCGGCAGCGATGTCACTGGGCGCCAGGGCACGCATCAGCTGGGACACCGAGGCGATCCGGTTGGTCACCAACGGGACGAATCCGAGTCTGGAGAAGAACCGGTGCGCCTCCCGGTTTCCCGGAGGCAGCGACACGGTCACCGCATCGGCACCCGCCTCGTCGGCGTACCGGGCAACCGCAGAGACGAGCTCTCGGCCGACGCCGCGCTGGCGTGCACTGTCATCGACGATCAGTACGACGGACATGATCAGGCCGCCGAGGGCCATGGAGACGGCGTCGACCGACAGCATCGCCGCTCCGGCTCGAGTGCCGTCGGCCAGGCACGCGACCAGCAGCTGGCTGTCCGGGCTGTCCACGAGCCGTCCGAAACGTGCCTCGCCATCGCCGGTTCGTGCGATGCCCTGCCGAGGCCCCGGCATGCTCGGGACCACCAGATCCACCAGGCGGGCGACCTCCTCGAGATCGTTATGATCGGCGGGGCGCACCACGATTCCGCACCGAGCCACGTGGGGACTCCTCCGCTATCGAGATGAGCATCGTCGGCATCGCTGCGCGAACCTGACAGACTCGGTCACTGTGGACAGTGCTCAGCGTGCCCCACAGTTGCCTGCCCTGACAACCTCGGGTTTGCGGCAGTCGGGGGAGATCGTCCTCACTGGCCGGCTGAGATTCGTCGGCAACAGGGCTGGATGGTCAGCGTTCGTCGGGCCGAGTGGCCCCCCCATCATGTGCCTCCGTCGGCTAGGGTTCCGCCAGCCATGTGTGCCATGCGACGTTCGCGTATGGCATGTAACCGGCGCAGACGCAGAGTGGAGGACTTTCCTTGGTTTATCGGCTCGTCGCCATTGTCGGACTCGTCTTCGCTGGTTTGCTCACCGTCCTCAGTGGACCGGCCAGCGCAGAGGGCGAGCAGATTGTCGGAACGCTGGCCTCCGGTGCCAGCGGCCCGATCGAGGGAGTGACGGTCACCGTCACGACCACGGACGGCGACGAGGTAGGGGATGACGAGACCGACGAGAACGGCCGGTTCGAGAT
>JACCUF010000196.1 GCA_013811975.1 Geodermatophilaceae bacterium
AGGGCACGATCATCGTCAACGGGAAGACCCTGAACACGATGAGCAGCCGCCAGGTGCCCAAGCTGCGTCGCACCATGGGCTGTGTCTTCCAGGACTTCCGGCTACTGCGCAACAAGACGGTGAGCGAGAACGTCGCGTTCGCCCTCGAGGTGATCAATAAGCCCAAACGGACCATCATCAAGGTCGTACCCGAAGTCCTCGAGATGGTCGGCTTGGATGGCAAGGCCGCGCGGATGCCGCACGAGCTGTCCGGCGGTGAGCAGCAGCGGGTTGCGCTGGCGCGGGCCTTCGTCAACCGACCGCTTGTCCTGTTGGCCGACGAGCCGACCGGCAACCTCGACCCCGAGACCAGCCAGGACATCATGCTGCTGCTGGAACGGATCAACCGAACCGGAACCACGGTGGTCATGGCTACTCACGACTCGAACGTCGTCGACTCGATGCGTCGCCGCGTCATCGAACTCAACATGGGCAAGGTCAGCCGAGACCAGGCACGCGGGGTGTACGGCGTTGGCCGCTGAGCTCCTGGGCCGCGCCGTCATTCAGCGCTGCGCCGCAGCGTCGATCCCGCCGAAGCGTTAGGACGTTATGCGCGTCAATTTCGTTGTCTCTGAGGTAGCGACTGGTCTCCGGCGCAATCTCACGATGACGATCGCCATGATCATCACCACCGCCATCTCGCTGGGTCTGCTGGGGGCCGGACTACTCATCGCACAGCAGATCTCGGAGATGAAGGAGATCTACTACGACAAGATCCAGGTGTCGATCTTTCTCAACGACGACATCACCGAGGACCAGCGCTCCGAGATCAGGTCCGATCTCCAGGCCTCCGATGAGGTCGATGACTTCCTGTTCGAGAGCAAGGACGAGGCCTTCGCCCGTTTCCAGCAGCAGTTCCGTGAGCAGCCCGAACTCGTTGCCAACACCCCGTCCGACGCACTGCCCGCCTCCTTCCGCGTCCGACTGGTCAACCCCGAGCGATACCCGGTCATCAACGAGGCTTTCGCCGGGATGGACGGGGTCGATGCCGTCAAGGACGAGGGTGACTTCCTCGACCGCCTGTTCGGCCTGCTCAACGGGATGCGCAATGCGACGATCGCGGTGGCGATCGTCCAGGCCCTGGCCGCATTGTTGTTGATCTCCAACACGATCCAGCTGGCGGCGTTCAACCGCCGGACCGAGACATCGATCATGAGGTTGGTCGGTGCTTCGCGGTGGTACACCCAACTTCCGTTCATCCTCGAGGCCGCATTGGCGGGTCTGCTCGGTGCCGTGCTGGCCTTCGGTGGACTCGCCCTGACCAAGGTGCTCTTTGTCGACCGCACACTGGCCGGACCGATCAAGTCGGGGATCATCCCGCCGGTGGAGTGGAGTTCGATCCTCACGATCAGCCCGCTGATCGCCGTTGCCGGCGTTGGTTTGGCCAGCATCGCCGCGTACGTCACGCTGCGCCTGTATGTCCGCCTGTAATCCTGTCCGCCCGGCCAACCGAGTGAAGGACGCCTTGTGCCAATAGGTTCGATACAAGGCGTCCTTCACTCGAATCCGGGGTAAGGCCATGCCTCGTGAATCCGGTCGAAAACTGATCGCCCAGAACCGTAAGGCGCGCCACGACTACTCCATCACCGACACCTACGAGGCCGGCCTGGTGCTCGTGGGCACCGAGGTCAAGTCGCTGCGCCTCGGGCGAGCCTCCCTGGTCGATGGGTACGCGACGATCGACGACGGCGAGGTGTGGCTGCGCGGTGTGCACATCCCGGAGTACACCGAAGGCACCTGGACCAACCACGAGCCCCGACGCAACCGCAAACTGCTGTTGCACCGCGAGGAGATCGCCAAGCTGATCGGCAAGACCCAGGAGGGTGGCAGCACACTCATTCCTCTGGAGATGTACTTCAACGACGGCAAGGTCAAGATCACCCTCGCCCTGGCCAAGGGCAAGAAGGCCTACGACAAGCGTCGTGACCTCGCCGACCGCGACGCCGCTCGAGAGATGGCCCGGGAGTTCGGTCGTCGCCGCAAGGGCCGTACGTGACTCCAGCTCTGGTCACCTCGGGGCCGGCATCCGACGAGGATGTCCCCGCTTACTGGGCCGCCTTGGGGCTTCCGGGGCTGATCGACACCCACGTCCATTTCCTGCCCGATGCGATGCAGCGCAAGGTGTGGGCCTACTTCGACAACGGTCGCACGCACTACGGTGCGGACTGGCCCGTGCACTACCGATTGCCCCTCGAGCAGCGACTGGACGTACTCGTCGCACTAGGCGTACGAGCGTTCCCGACGTTGCCTTACCCGCACAAGCCGGGAATGGCGGCCTGGCTCAACGATTGGTCAGCCGATTTCGCGGAGCGGGACCCGCGCATTCTGAGGTCGGCGACCTTCTTCCCCGAGCCCGGGGTGGAGGCGTACGTGCAGCGAGCGATAGAGCACGGAGCGCGAGTATTCAAGGTGCACGTCCAGGTCGGGAACTATGACCCGAGGGACCCATCGCTCGACCCCGTCTGGGGGATGTTGGCCGACGCCGGCCTCCCCGTCGTCACGCACTGTGGATCTCGGCCGATCCCAGGGTCCTTCACCGGTGCCGACCCCATCGCGCAGGTGCTTGCCCGGCATCCGCGCCTGTGCCTGGTGATCGCGCACATGGGGATGCATGAGTACGCCGAGCATCTCGATCTCGCGGCGGCCAATGAGCGGGTCTACCTCGACACCACGATGTTCGCCACCGCGTACACCGAAGCGTTCGCGCCCTTCGATCGGGCGTTGTTGCCGCGACTAGCCGACCTCGGCGACCGGATCCTGTTGGGCAGCGACTTCCCCTCGATCCCGTACCCCTACGCCACCCAACTGGCCGCGCTGCATGACCTGGACCTCGGCGAGGACTGGCTGAGGGCGGTGCTGTGGCACAACGCCGCCGCCCTGTTCGGCATCTCCACGTGAGGCCGAACATTTCCCGTGATCTTGACCTTATTGTCGGTATGGGCCGCTGCCCCACGGCGTGTTGCCGCAATAACGTCAAGATCACGGCGGTACCGATCGGGGATGTGGACCCGTGAGCCAGGCGCCGGAGGTCGGCTGGCTGTTCGCGCTCGTGCTGCTCGCGATGATCGGCGTCGCAGTGCTGGCCTCGCGCGTGGGCGGCCTCGGGCTCGGTCGGGACCTCGCGACCGCCGCCGTACGCGCCGTAGTCCAGCTCGCGGTGGTGGCCTTGTTCATCGCTGCGGTACTCAGCCGCTCCTGGGCGTCGGCCCTTTTCGCGCTACTCATGTTTGCCATCGCGACGGGTACGACGGCCCGCCGGGTCGGTGCCTCGACGAGCTGGCCGTGGGTCGCGGTTGCGCTGGGCTGTGGTGTGGCCCCGGTTCTGGCGTTGGTGTTCGGCTCGGGGGTCGTCCCGTTCAACGGTGCCGGGATCGTGCCGGTGGCCGGCATCATCATCGGCGGGACCATGACGGCGCACTCCCTGACGGGGCGGCGGGCGTTCTCTGCGTTGCGTGAGGAACGCGGGCTGGTCGAAGCCGGCATGGCCCTTGGTCTGCAGCGTTGTCCGGCCGTCCTCGAGGTGATCGGCCGCCGCAGCCGCGAGGCGTTGACTCCGGTGTTGGACCAGACCCGCACCGTCGGTCTGGTCACCCTCCCAGGGGCTTTCATCGGGGTGCTGCTCGGCGGCGGCAGCGCGATCGAGGCCGGGACCGCGCAACTGCTCGTGCTGGTGGGACTGCTGGCCGCGGAGACGGTGACAGTCGTGGTCACCCAGCAATTGATCGCCGCCCGCCGGGTCATGCCGGCCGACATCCGCGCAACCCTGCCGCCGTGAGCACCGCTGGCGAGAGCAGACCCGCCGACCTGACCCTCGATGAACGGGCCGCCCTGCGCGATCTGCTGCTCGACGCGGCCGAACGTGCACGCCGGGATGCGGCAGCGCTGAATCGAGACTTCGACGCGATCGTTGATGCCGCCGCGGGGTCCAATTCTGACGACGAACACGACCCCGAAGGCTCGACGATCGCCTTCGAACGGGCCCAGGTGAGTTCCCTCATCGAGCGGGCGCTGGCCGCCGAGTCGGCCGCTGTCGTGGCATTGGCCCGATGGGAGTCGGGCACCTACGGTCGCTGTGAAAGCTGCGATGCCCCAATCGGGAAGCAACGTCTGCTCGCCCGCCCGGCGACGACCCGCTGTATCGACCACGCCGGTCCCTGAGCGAAATTCGATCGACGCCGTGCCCGGGCGTCGCCTACCGTGCCAGTCCGTGGCTGCCCTTATGAGCGTCGCCGACGCCCTCTTCTACGCGGAGGAGTCATGAGTAGCGCGCAGGACCTACCCCAGCGAGGATTGAAAGCTGGGCGCCGCCCGGCCGCTCAGTCGTCGGTCGAGCAGACGTGGCGGCCGATGCGGCGCACGGACGTGGCTGCACTGACCCAGCTCATGGCAGCTGCCGAGGCCGTCGACCGTACCGAAGAGAGATCTGACGAGGATGACGTCGCCGAGCACTTCATCAGCCATCTGATCGATCTCGAGGCCGATACCCGGCTGGTCTGGCAAGGCGATGAGCTCATCGGCTACGCCGAGGTGTTCGGCCAACGCCTGGTGCGCGAGGTCCACGCGGTCTGGCTGGGCGGCACGGTTCATCCTGACCATCGGCGTCGGGGTCTCGGCCGGCAGCTGTTGGGGTGGCAGCTCGGCCGTGCCGAACAGCTGCACGCGCAGCGGCACCCCGCGGTCCCCGCGAATGTGATGTGCGACGTATCGGAGACCAACGCGGGCCTGGCCGCCCTGGCCCGGACCGAGGGACTCGAGGAGATCCGGTTCTGGTTCGAAATGATGCGGCCACTGGACACCGATCTCCCGCTCCCGCCCGTACACGCGGCCCGGGGCGTACGGATCGAGGCGTACGACACCGGTCGGGACGAGGAGGTTCGCCAAGCCCACAACACTGCCTTTCATGGCCATTTCGGTTCCACCGAGCGCGACCCCGAGGAGTGGCAGGGCTACTTCACCGGTGCCCGGGCGTTCCGTCCGGACCTGTCGCTGCTGGCCGTCACCGACGATCGGCGAGCGGTGATTGCCGGCTACTTGCTGACGTATGTCTACGAGGTCGACGTGGCGGCCACCGGTCGGCGTGAGGTCTATATCGGCCAGCTCGGTTCGCTGCCGTCCTTCCGCGGGCGGGGCGTCGGATCGGCGCTGTTGGCCACCGGCTTGGCCAACTGGTCCGCAGGCGGTCACCAAGAGGCCTATCTCGGCGTGGACGCGGCCAACGAGTCCGGGGCACTCGGCCTCTACGAGCGGGCCGGGTTCACGGTCCACA
>JACCUF010000200.1 GCA_013811975.1 Geodermatophilaceae bacterium
ACAGGCGGTCGACCTTTGGCAACAACGCCTTGATCACCGGAAGCTTGTCGGAGACCTTCGATCCACCGAGCACCACGACGTAGGGTCGGGCGGGCTCTTCGGTCAGCCGGTCCAGGACCTCGACCTCAGCATGAACCAAGTCCCCGGCTGCGTGCGGCAGGCGTAGGGCGACGTCGTACACGCTCGCGTGCTTGCGGTGCACGGCGCCGAATGCGTCGTCGACGTAGACCTCGGCCAGGCTAGCCAGCTGATCGGCGAATGTTGCGCGCAGTTCAGGGTCCTTGCTCGTCTCGGCCGCCTCGAATCGGACGTTCTCCAGCAGCAACACGTCCCCGTCGGTCAGCGCCTCGGCCTGCTTCCTGCTGTCCGGTCCGGCTACGTCGGTCGACAGCCGGACTTCCTGACCGAGTAGCTCGGCCAGGCGGGCGGCTATGGGCGCCAGCGACAAGGAGGCGTCAGGCCCGTTCTCGGGACGGCCCAGATGCGCGACGACGATGACCCGCGCACCGGCCTCGATCAGCTTGCGCAGGGTCGGGACGCTGGCCACGATCCGGCCGTCGTCGGTGATGATCGGGTCACCGGTCGAGGTGTCAAGCGGGACGTTGAGGTCCGCGCGTACCAGGACCCGGGTTCCCTGGACTCCGGCGGTTATGAGGTCGGCGAGTGAGCGCACCCGGCGCCGCCGCTACTTCGAGCCTACGAGGACGGCGAGGTCGGCCAACCGATTGGAGTATCCCCATTCGTTGTCGTACCAGCCGACAACCTTCACCTGGTTTCCGGTGACCTTGGTCAGCGGCGCGTCATAGATGCACGACGCCGGGTCACCCACGATGTCCGAGGACACGATGGGAGCTTCGCTGTAGCGCAGGATCCCCTTGAGCGGACCGTCCGCGGCTGCCTGGTAGGCCGCCTGGATCGCATCGAGATCGGCGTCCTTGCCAAGAGTCACGGTGAGGTCGGTGACTGAGCCGGTGGGGATCGGGACCCGCAGCGCGTATCCGTCCAATTTGCCCTTGAGATCGGGCAGGACCAAGCCGATGGCGGCCGCTGCTCCGGTTGAGGTCGGCACGATGTTGACCGCAGCCGCGCGGGCTCGACGCATGTCCGAGTGCGGTCCGTCCTGGAGGTTCTGGTCCGCCGTGTAGGCGTGGATCGTGGTCATCAGACCGTGCTCGATCGTAAAGCTGTCGTGTAGCACCTTGGCAAGCGGGGCAAGACAGTTCGTGGTGCACGAGGCATTGGAGATGACGACCTGCGAACCGTCGTAACTGCCTTCGTTGGCGCCGATGACCACGGTGAGGTCCTCACCCTTGGCTGGCGCCGAGATGATGACCTTTTTGGCCCCACCCTGGTCGACGTGCGCTCGTGCCTTGCTCGCCTCGACGAAGAAGCCGGTCGACTCGATCACGATGTCCACGCCGAGGTCGCCCCACGGGAGCGTGCCCGGGTCACGTTCGGCCAGGATCTTGAGAATCTTCCCGTCGATCTCAATACCGTCATCGACGGCCGTGACCTGCTTCCCGAGCCGGCCCGCAACGCTGTCGTAGGACAGCAGGTGCGCCATCGTGGCGACGTCGCCGAGGTCGTTGGCCGCGACGATCTCGAGGTCGTGGCCGCCGGCGCTGACCGCGCGCCAGAAGTTACGACCGATTCGACCGAAGCCGTTGATGCCTACCCGGACTGTCACTGGTATTCCCTCTCGTCATCGGACATATGCACGCCGAACACTATCGAGGACAGTTCTCTGAGCCGCTCCTAGGGCGCAAGCATTTCGGCGGTGACGGCGGACTCGGTGTCCGGAACCCCGAGGTCGCGAGCCTTCTTGTCCGCCATCGCCAGCAGCCGGCGGATCCGTCCGGCGACGGCATCCTTGGTCATCGCCGGGTCGGCGAGTTGACCGAGCTCTTCCAACGATGCCTGCCCGTGGGCGACCCGAAGCCGGCCGGCCAGGAGGAGATGATCGGGAGCGTCATCGCCCAGCAGGTCCAGGGCCCGGCTGACCCGCGCACCAGCGGCGACTGCCGCCCGGGCCGACCGGCGCAGGTTGGCGTCGTCGAAGTTGGCCAACCGATTAGCTGTCGCCCGAACCTCACGGCGCATCCGCTGTTCCTCCCAGGCCAGGACTGCGTCGTGTGCCCCGAGGCGGGTGAGCAGCGCGCCGATTGCGTCACCGTCGCGGATCACCACCCGGTCGGCACCGCGGACCTCACGGCTCTTCGCAGACACGCCGAGGCGGCGGGCGGCTCCCACCAGGGCCATTGCTGCTTCCGGTCCGGGGCAGGTCACTTCCATGGAGGAGGACCGACCCGGCTCGGTCAGCGAGCCGTGCGCGAGAAAGGCTCCACGCCAGGCGGCCTCAGAACAGCAGACTCCTCCGGAGACCACGGTTGCGGGCAGACCGCGGACCGGCCGCCCACGCATGTCGACCAGACCGGTCTGGCGGGCCAAGCCCTCACCGTGTTTCACGATCCGAACGAGGTAGCGCGGTCCCTTGCGCAGGTTCCCGCCGGACAACACCGAGATGCCGCTGGCATAGCCGAACAGCTCGCTGACGTCGCGGCGTACCCGTCGGGCCACCGAAGCAGTATCGAGTTCAGCCTCGATCACCACCCGACCGCCGATGATGTGCAGCCCCCCGGAGAAGCGCAGCAGCGAAGTGAGTTCAGCCTTGCGGCAACAGGTCTTGGTGACCGGCACTCGAGAGAGTTCGTCCTTGACCTGAGACGTCATGGCCATGCGGGCTGCTCCTCTTTCCTTTTCGCGCGGTCGATCACGTGATCGAGTGCCACTGCCAACAGCCGCGGATCATGGCGGTCCCCTGACCCGGCTGTACTGGCCACCGGACGCAGGACGAGCCGTGGCTCTGGTCCACCGTCGGTCCGCAACGCCTGTACGGCATTCAATAGACCACGGCGGTCAACAACCCTCGACGCGTCGGCAAGAACCGTGTGGACGGGCAACCGCGGAGCATGCGCCCGAAGCACCCTGAGGTGCTCCTGCGGGGAGAAGCCCTCGGTCTCACCTGCCTGAGGCTCCAGGTTGAGCACCACGATGACCTGGGCCGACGCGCGTACCAGCGCACTCAGCAGATCAGGGACGAGCAGGTGCGGCAGCAGCGAGGTGAACCAGGACCCAGGTCCGAGGATGACGATGTCCGCGGTATCGACGGCTTCGACCGCGGGCTGACATGCCGGCGGGGCCTCGGGGACGAGCTGCACAGATCGCACCCGACCCGCAGTCGTGGCCACCGCTACCTGGCCCCGAACAAGGGTGCGTGCCAACGGGTCACCGTGTTCGACTGAATCCACCCAAGCGGTGATCTCGAGCGGGATCGTCGACATGGGAAGGACCCTGCCGACGGCTCCGATCAGTCCGCCCACCGTGTCCAGAGCTCGTACTGTGTCACCGCCAAAGACCTCGGCGAGGCCGGTCAACAGCAGATTGCCGACCGGGTGCCCGGCCAGTGCCCCGCCACCGCCGAAACGGTGTTGGAGCAGCGTTGCCATGTCGTGATGATCGGGGCCTGATCCAGCCAGTGCCGCCAGCGCCATCCGGAGGTCACCGGGCGGCAGCACATCGAGCTCACGCCGGATCTGCCCACTGGATCCCCCGTCATCGGCGACCGTGACGATGGCGGTGAGAGACGGGGTCAGCTGGCGTGCCGCGGCCAGCGTCGCAGCCAATCCATGGCCCCCTCCGAGCGCGACGATGCGCGGTCGGCCGGCTGGCCAGCTCACTCGCGTCCCAGATCACGGTGAACGACGGTGGTGTGAACGCCTTCGGCGGCCAGCCGGGCGACCAGTTCCTCGCTGATGGCCACACTGCGGTGCTTGCCGCCGGTGCACCCGACAGCAAGGGTCAGGTAGCGCTTGCCCTCGCGCTGATAGCCCGTTCCGATCAGTCTCAGGATCTTCATGTACGAGTCGATGAACTCTCCCGCAGTCTCCTGGCCGAGTACGTAGGCCCTGACCTCCGGATTCTGACCGGTCAGCGGGCGTAACTCCGGTAACCAGTGGGGGTTGGGCAGAAAACGGACGTCGACCACCAGATCGGCATCAAGTGGCAACCCGTACTTGTACCCGAAACTCATGACGGTGGCCTTCAGGCTCGGCACCAGTTCGGATCCGAAGGCCAGTTCGATCGTGGCCCGGAGCTGGTGGACGTTCAGGTCGCTGGTGTCGACGGTGACGTCGGCGACGCCGGCCAGATCCGTGAGCAAGGAGCGTTCCGCTGCAATACCGTCAGAGAGCCGGCCTTCGCCCTGCAGCGGATGCGCGCGGCGGACGGACTCGAAACGCCGGATCAGGACATCGTCACGAGCCTGTAGGAAGAGCACCTTGGGCCGATAACCGCGCTCGTCGAGGTCGACCAGGGTGCCGGTGACGTCGGAGGAGAACGCGCGGGAGCGTACGTCGACGACGACGGCCAACCGGGTGACCGCCGCCCCCGGGGAGCTGCTGCCCAGCTCGACCATCGTGGCTATCAGCGCGGGCGGCAGATTGTCGACGACGAAGTAGCCGAGGTCCTCCAGGCACTTGGCTGCCGTACTTCGCCCCGCACCGGAAAGGCCGGTGACCAAGACGATGTCCAGGCTGCGCGGCGGGCCTGCTTCGACGACATCGTCGTCGCGGGAGGCATCCTGGGTCATCCGCCCAGTCTGCCCGCCCTAACCTGATATGGGTTCGGGTCCGTGCGCTCCTCGGAGGGCCTATGTGACAAAGTTCATGCGCTAGCAGGGTGCTTGCATTTGTTTGCAGCCCGCTTTCTGAGGCATCCTGGGAGTCATGACAAAGACTGCTGCAGACTCCACGACTCTACTGAGCGAGCTCGCCGCCCTCCTCCGCCTGACCCGTACGGAAGCGCAGATCGCTCGCGTACGCATCTCGCAGGCCCGTCGCGACGACATCCGCCGCGAACTCTCCGACAACGCTCGGGAGGCAGACGTCCGCGCGCGCCGCATCCAGTCCACCATCCGCCGGCTCGGTGGAGTTCCCGACGTCTTCGCAGACGCCGTCGGACGTGTCACGGCGATGACCAAGACCACCTTCGAGCAGGTGCAGCCACTCTCCGAGGGACTGCTCAGTGACCTCACCCTGGAACACCAGTTGCGGGACCGAGCGGTGTTCACCCGCATAATGGCCGAGGCGCAGAACCAGTCCGCCGTCGTCTCACTCATGCAGCAACTCGAGCAAGCGCACGCCGAGACGATCGAGTGGATCACCATTCGGTTAGCCGAGGTTGCCCAAGGCGGGCCGGTCGGGCTTTCACCCACGCCGGCGCAGGCTGCCCTCAGCACGGTCACCCGGATGGCACTACTGCCATCTCGGCAGAGCGCTGCACTGGTCAACAAGACCGTGGACCTGATCCAGCGGGGTCGCAACCAGGCTGAGCAAGCCGTCGAAACGACCCGCGACAAGGTTGCGGCAACGACGAAGGCCACGAGTCAGGTCATCGGGGCCGGTCGCGACGCTGCGCTGGCCCGCGCCGAGCAGGTCGCTCCCTCAGCTGAGGTCCGCAAGGCGGTGCATGGGCCCCGTGAGGGTTTGGGAACCGTCGATGTCCGGGGCCTGCCGATCACGGGGTATGACAGTCTCTCCGTCGGAGCGGCTACCCAGGCGATCAACAAGCTGCGCCGCGCCGACGACGTGCGATTGGTGCTGCGCTTCGAGCAGGCCCACAAGAACCGCAAGGGCGTCCTGACGTCGGCTGAGAAGCGGACCTCCGAGCTCGCCGAGCATTCGGTCAACGCCTGATCGCCCGTCTCCGCAATGGCCGGGATCCGCGAGGGTCCCGGCCCTTCGGCGTCCACGTGGACTAGCTCCGGTCGAGCGCGCCCCTGGCCTCGTCTGCGACAAGCGCCCGCCGTCCCTGCGAGCCGAGCGTGAGCACATGCTCGAGCGCCAACCGGTACGCAGTCTCGAACGCTTGCGCTGGGCTCACCTGGATGTCCGGCTGCACCCCGTCGGGTGCCCATCCCCGTCCGGAGACCGGGTTGACCACGTACCCCGACGGCACGGAGAACATCAGGTGGTCGCTGACCCGATAGGGTCCGCGATCAGCGTCAGGGCCGCCTGGGCCGCATGCCCGGAGAAGGCACCGTCGGCCTGACGTTCACGCAACATCTGCACGACCCGTTCGGCGACCTCGGTATCACGTAGTACGCCGTCAACTGCTCGATCAGCACGTCCATGACCGCTGACCAGTCCCGGCAAGGACTCAAGACCGGACGCCGTTCGCACGGCGTTCGCTCGCCTCGGTGTCCTCGGCCAGAGCGGCGACCACCGCCTCGGCGGTCTTGGGGCCCACGCCAGGGACCTCGGAGACCTGATCCACGCTGGCTGCCCTTAGCGCTCGCAGTGAGCCGAACTTCACGAGCAACGCCTTGCGCCGTACCTCACCCAGGCCTGGTACGTCGTCCAGCACAGAGGCCAGCATGCTCTTGGAGCGGCGCTGCCGATGATGGGTGATCGCGAAGCGGTGTGCCTCGTCCCGGATCCGCTGCAGCAGATAGAGCGCCTCACTGGTCCTGGCGAGGATCACCGGGTCTGCCTGGCCGGGAACCCAGATCTCCTCCATCCGCTTTGCCAGTCCAACGACGGCGATGTCCTCGATACCCATGTCGTCCAGAACTGCCTGGGCTGCCTGCACTTGCGGCGCGCCTCCGTCCACGACGACTAGGTTGGGCGGGTAGGCAAACTTCCTCCGAGCGCCGAGAGCGATCTCGGGACGGTCGGCTGCGTCGCCCACCAGTCCGCCACCGATCTCGGACTGCTCCCGGAGGTAGCGCGCAAAGCGACGGCGGACGACCTCGGCCACGGACAAGGTGTCATCGCGCCCACCCTCAGAGCTGATGAGAAATCGGCGGTAGTCCGAGCGTTTGGGGACGCCGTCCTCGAACACGACCAGGCTCCCGACGACGTTCGTGCCCTGGACGTGGGACACGTCGATGCATTCGATCCGAAGCGGCGCCTCCGAGAGGTCCAGTGATTCCTGGATCTCAGCAAGCGCCAGGGAGCGCGCGGTCAGGTCGCTGGCGCGCTTGATCCGATGCCGGGCAAATGCCTCTCCCGCGTTGCGCTGCACGGTGTCCATGAGCGCCCGTTTGTCTCCGCGCTGCGGAACGCGGATACCGACCGGACCGCCGCGCAAGTCGCTGAGCCGCCGGATATGGGCCTCGACGTCCTCGGGCAGTTCCGGGACGAGGATCTCGCGGGGTACGGCGTCGCGCGATGCCGCCCCCGAACCGTCGGCGTCGGCGTCTCCGCCGTACACCTGCAACAGGAACTGGGCGACCAGATCAGCCGTGCCGACGTCCTCGACCTTGTCGACGATCCAGCCGCGCTGGCCCCGCACCCGGCCGCCGCGTACGTGGAAGACCTGGACGGATGCCTCGAGATCGTCCTGGGCGAAGGCGACCACGTCGGCATCGGTGCCGTCACCCAGCACGACTGCCTGCTTCTCCAGGGCTCGCCGCAGAGCGCCGATGTCGTCGCGCAGGCGCGCGGCCCGCTCGTACTCCTGTTCGGCTGCTGCTTCGGCCATCTGTCGATCGAGGCGGCGGATCAAGGTGTCCGTACGGCCGCCCATGAAGTCGCAGAAGTCGTCCACGATCTGACGGTGTTCCACGGCAGTGACATTGCCCACGCATGGCGCGGAGCACTTTCCGATGTAGCCGAGCAGGCACGGCCTCCCGATCTGCCCGGCCCTCTTGAACACCCCGGTCGAGCAGGTCCGCGCCGGGAATACCCTCAACAAGAGGTCGAGGGTTTCTCTGATCGCCCAAGCGTGTGAATACGGCCCGAAGTACCGCACACCCTTGCGCTTGGGGCCGCGCATGACCTGCAGTCGCGGGTACTCCTCGTACAAGGTGACCGCCAGGCTCGGGAAGCTCTTGTCGTCGCGATAGCGGACGTTGAACCGCGGCTCGAACTCCTTGATCCAGTTGTACTCGAGTTGCAGTGCCTCGACCTCGGTGCTGACGACGGTCCAGTCGACATGGGCCGCGGTCGTGACCATCTGTCGGGTGCGCGGGTGCAGCCCGGCGAGATCGGCGAAGTAGGAGTTGAGCCGGCTGCGCAGGCTCTTGGCCTTACCGACGTAGATGACCCGACCATGGGTGTCGCGGAATCGATAGACCCCCGGCCCCTCGGGGATGCTGCCAACCGCCGGGCGATACGTCGACGGATCAGGCACGGAGTCCAGCCTACGACCGGGGTCTCGGATCGGGCGGCGGCGATCCGGTTGCCACGTGCCCGGCCGGCAGCAGGCCCTGCTCGGCACGCCAGACAATGGTGCTGGCCATCACGCCGAAAACGAGTTGGTGGGCGGGCAGTTGGGCGTACCAGTAGGCGCGGCCGAGCCAACCACTCGGCTGAAACGTCACCCGCTGTACGTAGCGGGAGCGCCCGTCGGGTAGGGGATGTACGGACAGTTTCAGGAGGGCCTTGCCGGGAAGGCGCATCTCGCTGCGGAGCAGTACCGAGGTTCCCGCTTCGACCGCCTCGATCCGCCAGGTGTCCCAGGTCGCGCCGGGGATCAGCTGGCGCGGCGCGATCGTCCGGTTGCCGATGCCACCGAGCAGGCCGTCGAGCCAGCCGCGCGCAGCCCAAACACCAGGCAGAGTGTTCCAGCCTCGTCCGCCACCCATGCTGCCGAGCACCTGCCAAACCCGCTGCGTCGGGACCGCGGCCACCAGGACGTGCTGGCTGTGCAGCACGGTCGGCCCGGAGCCGACTGGGTCGTTCGGCCGGGCACCGGCCGGTCCCACCTGCTCCAGGGCGCGGTGCAGAGCGACATCCACCGTCGTCGGACCGCCGGGGGGCAGGCCGAGCTTTCCGGCGTGGTCGTTCTCCCGGCACACCATGTTGTGACTCATCGAGTCCAACAGGGGCCCGGCGAGATGCCGGTCCACCGGGGTCAAGGCCTCGACCGCCAGCGCCGTCCAGGCGGTTCTGGCCTCCGGCACCCGAACCGTCACATAGGCGCCGAGTCCCGCTGTTCGGGCGTAGCGGGCGCTGAGCTCGCGATAGCTGACGACATCCGGGCCGCCGATGTCGAAGGTCCGGTTCGTCCCGGTGGGCAACGCCAGGCAGGCAACCAGGTAATGCAGCGCGTCGTCGATGCCGATCGGCTGCACCAAGCAGTCCATGCGGGCGGGCATGGGCAGCACCGGCAGTGACTCGGCCAGGTGGCGAATCATCTCGAAACCGGCCGACCCCGAGCCCAGAATGACACCGGCCTGCAGCACAGCCGTCGGGACCCCCGACGCAAGTAGGAGTTCGCCTACCTCGTGCCGCGAGGCCAGGTGCGGTGAGACCGGCTCACCGTCGGGCGGCTGCAGTCCGCTGAGATAGATGATCTGCGACACGCCGATGCGTCGCGCGCTTCCGGCAACGGCCAGGGCCGCCGACCGGTCCCGGATGGTGAAGCCTGGGCGGTCCTGACCCCAGCCAACGCGGCCGCCCGGCTTGCGCCCGGCCGCTCCATCCATGCCATGAACGAGGTAGTACAGGGCGTCGATCTCGTCGCAGGCCTTGTCGAGGGTGGCCCCGTCGGCGATATCCCCCACCATCAGTTCGACCTGATCGCCCCAGCCACTGATCCGAGCGCGCTCGGGATCGCGAACCAGGCAGCGCACCCAATGGCCGTCGGCGAGCAGCCGACCGACCAATCTGGTGCCTACGTAGCCGGTCGCACCGAGCACCAGACAACGCACTTGCCTATCCTGCGCCACCGTGAGGTGGCCAACGGTGGCGGGGCGCCGCGCCAGCTACCCGCGTGCCCACGAGGTGCCAGCCGTCTCCCCACCGAGGCCACCTGATCGGCCGGGAGGCACTATCAGCACAGTGCGTACGCGACGAGGGCCGATGTGAGCAGATCCGACTTCCCGCCGGAGTTCGGCTGGCGGCCGGGGTTACGGGTCGGTGTCGGCTTGGGCCTGGCGGTGTTCCCGGTCGCGGTGAGCTTCGGTGCGCTCGCGACCACCCTCGGCTGGCCGATGCTTCCCACGATCCTTTGCTCGGTGGTCGTCGTCTCCGCCGGGGGGCAATTCGCCCTGCTGACCACGTTGACTGCCGGCAGCGGTCTGCCACTTGCTCTGGGTGCTGCGACGTTGATCAACCTGCGGTTCTTACCGATGGGGGTTTCCGTAGCTGGAAGCCTCGTGGGACCGGCCTGGAAGCGCGCGCTGGCCGCGCAGACGATCCTGGACGGATCCTGGGCGGCGGCCTATCAAGGTGGGGGACGCTACGACCGGCGGAAGATGTTCGGGGCCAGTGCTGTCCAATGGGTGGCCTGGGTCCTGGGAACAGTCGTGGGTGTTGTTGCCGCTCCGCAACCTGAACTGGTCGAGTCTCTCGGCCTGGATCTGGTCTTTCCCGGCTTCTTTCTCGTCCTTTTGTTGGACTCGTTCCGCACTACCCCGCGGGCGCCCTGGATCGCCGGAACGGCCATCCTGCTCACTGGTGGATTGGTCTTCGTGGCGCCTATCGGAGTCGCCGTGCTGCTCTCCTCGTTGGCCGCGTTCCTGGTGCTGATCGGCCGTGGCCGGCGAGGTCCCGATCCATCCGATCTCGTGGAACCGGCGTGACTGTCTGGGTGGCGATCGGCGCCCTGGCGATCATCAACTTCGTGATCAAAGCAGCCGGACCGGCGTTGCTTGGAGATCGTCCACTACCACCCCGGGTATCGCTGGTGGTCCATTCGCTTGCCCCCGCTCTGCTTGCCGGACTGCTGATTGTGCAGTTGCTCGGCGAGGGATGGCGTGCGTTTGACTGGAAACTGCTGCCCGGCTTGGCCGCGATCGGTGTGCTGTGGATGCTGGGCCGCAGCCAGATCGTCTGCCTGATCGGCGGAGTGCTTGTCACCGTGGCGATCCGCGCGCTGGCCTGACTGCCCTCTCCTGCTGGTCAGCCAAGATGGGTGCAACAGCCTCGCCTGCCGCTGCGCGGCCTACACGTATATGCCTCGACTGGCCAACCACCGCACTGGGTCGACGCGGACCCCGTCCAGACCCCCGATATAGACCTCGAAATGCAGGTGTGGACCGGTGGAGAAGCCCCGCGATCCGACCAGCGCGATCTCCTGCCCTGCGGTCACCCGCTGCCCGGTCACCACTTTGATGACTTCCATATGGCCGTAGACCGTCACATCGCCGTTGTCATGCCTGATGTAGACGGCCAGCCCGAATCCGGCCGCGGACCCCGCCTTCACCACGACTCCGTCGCCAGCGGAATACATGGGTGTGTACATCGGCGCGGCGATGTCGATCCCCCAGTGCATGCTCCCCCAGCGCTGACAGAAGCAGCTGGTGAATCTCCCGGCCAGGGGCAGCGCCCAGCTCCCCGACAGCACCGGGCCGCCGCCATAGGCCGCAGCCCTGGCAGCCGCCTCGGCCGAATACTGGCCTTCTACGTCCAGCTCATACTGGGCAAACGCCGCGGCTGCCCCTTCCGGGCCCAGAAGCTCCATCAGCGCCGCATAGAACGTGGCATCGGTCTGCGCCTGCTGTGCCAGGAGCGCGGGCAGCTTCGCCTCTTGCTCTTCCAGCATCGCCGTTGCCTGCGCGAGAGTGGCCCGCGCCTGTGCCTCGGCCGCGGCCTCGGTTCCCAATGCGTCCGTGGCTTCCGTCTCGGCCGCAGCGCTGCTCGCCTGAGCGGCCACCACGCGCTCCAGCACCTCGGCACGGCTGGTCGCGACGGCCGCCAAGAGTCCAGCCCGCTCGATCAGGTCGGCCGGGCCATTGGAATCCAGAAGCAGCATGCTGATGGCCAGCTGACTATCGCCATTGATGTAGGTGTCCCGGGCGAAGCTCTCGAGAGCCTCCTGGGCCAGGCGCAGCTCACGATTGGTCACGGTTGAGGTCGAGCGCGCAACGTCAGCCCGCACTCTCGCCTTGGCGAGGTCGGCCTCTGCCTGGCGGTAGGTGTCGGCGGCCGCCAGGGCCGCCACAGTAAGCGCGGCAAGTTGTTCTTCGGTCAGAGTGAGCAGCTGGGCCAGTCGGGTCGCTTCAGCAGCCAGGGCCTCGCGACCCTCGCTGGCCCCTTCGATCGCCTCGCTGAACGATGCCGGCACGTCCGGCGCGTCGCCGGATGGTGTGCCGGTGGACGGCGGTGTGTCGCTGGACGGCGGTGTGTCGCTGGACGGCGGTGTGTCGCTGGACGGCGGTGTGTCGCTG
>JACCUF010000215.1 GCA_013811975.1 Geodermatophilaceae bacterium
CAAGGTCGGGAAGACAGGGAAGTAGTGATGGCAACCCAGACACAGCAAGAGGCACAGGCCAGTCGGCTGAAGCCAATCGGAAAGGACGCCTCCACCAGGCGTCGGCTGGCTCGTGCGCGTCGGCACAACCGGCTGCGCAAGAAGGTCACCGGCACTCCGGAACGTCCTCGCCTGGTCGTGAACCGATCCACCCGACACATCCACGTGCAGCTCGTCGACGATCTTGCCGGTGCCACGTTGGCCAGCGCCTCGACGATGGGGCTGGACGACGACGGGAGCGACAAGAGTGCCCGCGCCCGCAGGGTCGGCACGCTCATTGCCGAGCGGGCCAAGGCCGCCGGAATCGAGAAGGTCGTCCTCGACCGCGGGGGCAACGCCTACGCCGGGCGGATCGCAGCCCTGGCCGAGGCAGCACGCGAAGGCGGTCGGCAGTTCTGATGACACCAACGACGCGACAACATCCCGCGGAGAACGAGCGAGCATCGCAGGGCCGTCCACGGCCCGAGGAGCGGAACGAGTGGTGCGCGAAGCGCACGACGCGACAACACAGAGGGGCTTTCTGATGCCAGGACCACAGCGACGCGGAGCAGGCGGCGGCGAACGCCGTGAACGTCGCGACGGGGGTCGGGCCGGAGCTGAGAAGTCCACCCACCTCGAGCGGGTCGTTGCCATCAATCGGGTGGCCAAAGTCGTCAAGGGCGGCCGTCGGTTCAGCTTCACCGCACTCGTGGTCGTCGGCGACGGAGACGGGCAGGTCGGTGTCGGCTACGGCAAGGCCAAGGAAGTTCCGGCCGCCATCGCCAAGGGTGTGGAGGATGCGAAGAAGAGCTTCTTCAAGGTCCCACGCATCGCCGGGACCATTCCACACACCATCCAGGGCCGCGCGTCCGCTGGCGTCGTGCTGCTCAAGCCGGCCAGCCCTGGTACCGGCGTCATCGCCGGCGGCCCGGTTCGCGCGGTGCTCGAGTGCGCCGGCATCCACGACGTCCTTTCCAAGAGCCTTGGCTCGTCCAACCCGATCAACATCGTGCATGCGACCGTGGCCGCGCTGCAGGGTCTGGTCCGGCCCGAGGAGATCGCCGCTCGTCGCGGCCTGCCGCTGGAGGACGTGGCGCCCGCCGCCATGCTTCGGGCCCGTGCCGGTCAGGCGGTCTGAGCGTGGCCAGGCTGAAGATCACCCAGACCGGTTCCCGGATCGGCAGGAAGCCCAATCAGCGCGAAACGCTGCGCTCCCTCGGGCTCAAGCGCATCCATGATGTGGTCGTGAAGGAGGACCGTCCCGAGATCCGTGGCATGGTGGCTACCGTGCCGCATCTCGTCGCGGTCGAGGAGGTCGAATAACATGACGATCAAGTTGCACCATCTGCGTCCGGCACCGGGTGCGCACAAGAAGAAGGTCCGCGTCGGTCGCGGTGAGGCCGGCAAGGGCAAGACGGCCGGCCGCGGCACCAAGGGCCAGGGCGCACGTCGCAACATCCCGGCTCGATTCGAGGGCGGCCAGACCCCACTGCACATGCGGTTGCCCAAGCTGTCCGGCTTCACGCCGCGGAACAAGATCCCGTTCCAGGTGGTCAATCTGGACCGGCTTGCCACGCTGTTCCCCGACGGTGGCTCGATTGGACCAGAGGAGCTCGTTGCGGCAGGTGCGGTCCGCGACAACCAGCCGATCAAGGTTCTCGGCTCCGGCGAACTAAGCTCGGTGTCCCTGCGTGTGACGGCGCACGCTTTCTCGGCCAGTGCCAAGGAAAAGATCGCCGCGGCCGGGGGCAGCACGACCACGCTTTAGAACCAGGCACGGCACCTTCTGCGCCCGTGAGCGGGCCAGGAGGGGCTGAAAGCTATCATCGTTGAACCGCAAGCTCCAGGAGGACACGTGCTTCAGGCGTTCGCCGCGGCGTTCCGGACGCCTGATCTACGCAAGAAGATCGTCTTCTCGCTGTTCATCATCGCGCTCTACCGGCTCGGCACCACGATTCCAGGGCCAGGGGTCTCGGTTCCGGCGATCAACACCTGCCTGGAGGCAGCAGAGGCCGGCGCCGACCGGGACATCTACTCCCTGGTCAACCTGTTCTCGGGCGGTGCGCTGCTGCGCCTGTCGGTGTTCGCGCTCGGGATCATGCCCTACATCACGGCCAGCATCATCGTGCAGTTGCTCGTCGTGGTCATCCCGCGCTTCGAGCAGCTGAAAAAAGAGGGCCAAGCAGGCCAGCAGAAGCTGACGCAGTACACCCGTTACCTCACTATCGCGCTGGCCGTCCTGCAGTCCACCGCCGTGGTGGCATTGGCCAGGAGCGGCCAGCTGTTCCCCGGCTGCAACCAACAGATCATCCCGGACGAGTCGATCACCAACCAGATCATTCTCGTGGTCACGCTGACCGCCGGTACGGCCATGATCATGTGGTTCGGGGAACTGCTGACCGAAAAGGGTGTCGGCAACGGGATGTCGTTGCTGATCTTCACCTCGATCGCAGCGCGGATGCCGGCCGAGGGCGGCAGCATCCTGCGGACCCGTGGTGGCTTCGTCTTCTTCCTGGTCTGCGTACTGGCCCTGGTCGTGATCACCTCCGTGGTCTACGTCGAGCAGGCCCAGCGCCGGATCCCGGTGCAGTACGCCAAGCGGATGGTCGGGCGACGAATGTATGGCGGGACCTCGACCTACCTGCCCTTGAAGGTCAATCAGGCAGGCGTCATCCCGGTCATCTTCGCTTCCTCGCTGCTGTACCTGCCCCAGCTATTGACCCAGCTGCAGGGCGATGAGACCGGACCGATCAGGCTGTTCTTCGAGAACTACATCATCGATCAGTCCTCGCCGGTGCATATCGCGGTGTACTTCGCGCTGATTGTGTTCTTCACCTACTTCTACGTGTCGATCACGTTCAACCCCGAGGACCGCGCCGATGACATGAAGCGCTACGGCGGTTTCATCCCCGGCATCCGGCCAGGGCGCCCGACCGCGGAGTACCTGCAGTTCGTGCTCTCCCGGATCACCCTGCCGGGCTCGCTCTACCTGGGCACCGTGGCTGTGCTCCCGAACCTCCTGCTGGCAGTGACCGACAGCAACAACAATCAGAACTTCCCCTTCGGTGGTACGGCAGTGCTGATCATGGTCGGCGTGGGCCTGGAGACCGTGAAGCAGATCGAGAACCAGTTGCGGATGCGCAACTACGAAGGGTTCCTCCGGTAGTGCACGTCGTCCTGGTCGGCCCGCCAGGCGCTGGCAAAGGAACGCAGGCGCAGCTGATCGCTGCGCGGCTGCAGATCCCGCACGTTTCCACCGGTGACATCTTTCGGGAGAACGTGAGCGGGATGACCGAACTCGGCAAGCAGGCCAAGACGTTCATGAATGCCGGAGAACTGGTGCCCGACGCGATCACCGTTGCGATGGTCCGGGACCGGTTGGCCAAGCCCGACGCCCATGCCGGGTTCATCCTCGACGGCTTCCCGCGCACCCTGGTCCAGGCCGAGCAGTTGCAGACGACCCTGGCCGAGCTGGACGAGAACCTCGATGTCGTGCTGCAGATGAAGACCGACGACGAGGAGCTCGTACGCCGGCTGTCCGGTCGGCGCGTGTGCCAGGGCTGCGGACGGATCTGGCACGTGGACTACGACCCGACGTCGGTCGACAACAGT
Organism: Geodermatophilaceae bacterium; assembly: GCA_013811975.1. Taxonomy (GTDB): domain Bacteria; phylum Actinomycetota; class Actinomycetes; order Mycobacteriales; family Geodermatophilaceae; genus JACCQS01. The sequence continues at coordinate 3,631 of JACCUF010000215.1, forward strand.
TGCGATGAGTGCGGCTACGGTTTGTCGCAACGCGACGACGACCGGCCTGAGACCATTCGACGGCGCCTGCAGGTCTATCGCGAACAGACCGAGCCGCTGGTGGACTTCTACACCGACCTGAAGCTGCTCGCTGTGATCGATGCGATGGGAACGGTCGACGAGGTGACGCTCCGGTCGGTGCAAGCGCTCAGGGAGGCGAGGTCGGCATGATCCAGATCAAGACACCGGAAGAGATCGTCCTGATGCGTTCGGCCGGCCTGATCGTGGCTGACGCGCTGGCTGCCATGCGTGCAGCGGTGGCTCCTGGAGTCAGCACCGCGGACCTCGACGCAATCGCCGATCGAGTGATCCGGGATGCTGGCGCCGTACCGTCGTTCCTGGGCTACCGGGGCTTCCCCAGGACAGTCTGTGCCTCGGTCAACGAGGAGATCGTGCACGGAATCCCGAACAACAAGCGGGTGCTGGCCGAGGGCGACGTCATCTCCCTGGACTGCGGTGCGATCTACCACGGCTACCACGGGGACTCCGCGATCAGCGTCGCCGTCGGGGATGTGCGTCCTGAAGTGCTCGAGTTGATGGCGGTGACCGAAGCGTCGATGTGGGCCGGGCTGTCGCGCGCGCTGGCCGGGGGTCGGCTGACCGACATCAGCCACGCGGTCGAGGCCTCAGTGCGGTCCCATGCCCATCACTACGGGATCGTCGATCATTACGGCGGCCACGGCATTGGCACCGAGATGCACCAGGACCCCCACGTCCTGAACTTCGGTCGCCCCGGTCGCGGACCACGACTCGTCCCGGGCCTGTGCCTGGCGATCGAGCCGATGGTCACGCTCGGCGACCCGGCGACCGTCGAGCTCGAGGACGGCTGGACGGTGATCACCAGGGACGGCTCCATGGCTGCCCACTTCGAGCACACGGTGGCCATCACCGCCGACGGACCCCTGGTCACCACGGCCCACGACGGTGGTCGCACCGGCCTTGCCCGGTACA
>JACCUF010000443.1 GCA_013811975.1 Geodermatophilaceae bacterium
GTCTCCTCGACGTCGAGTGCGCCGAGCACGGTACGAAGAACCTCGTCCGGCAGGTCGCCGCTGTCCCTGGCCAGCAGCACCTCAGTGCGTTCAGCATCGATCATCCGGCCCCGAAGCCGCGCGTAGAGCGCGCTCGGAGTCTCCGTCGCGCCTCCAAGCCGCTCCCAGACCGCGTCGGCCCGGTCGAGTCCGCGTCGGCGGAGCCGCTCGACGACATCGGGAGGCTCATCGCCGGTCAGCATCCGATCGAGTTCAGCCAGCCCCTCTCGGGCCGCCCGCTGAAACAGCGCGGCTTCGGCAAGAGTGTCCTCCGCGGGATCGGGGCCTGGGAGTCGCAGTCGGCGGACCAACCATGGCAACGTCGATCCCTGGAGCAGCAGGGTTCCGGCCGTGACCACGAGCGCGATGAGGACCAGCACCTCCCGCTGGGTGTCTCGGGGGGCAGGACGAAGACCGCGGCCAGAATCGCGAGCGCAACGAAAAGGATCTGCCCCAGTCCGATCGTGCTTTCGCCTAGATCGTCAACAATTGTCTTTGCCTGCAGGCCGATGAGCAGGAAGACCGAGTTCTCCAGGACGTATTGCACGGTCGCCCAGTTGGCCTGTTCCAGGACTCGGGACTGTGCCTTCAACATCACCGGAGCCTTGTGCCCCAGCAGCAGCCCGGTGACCACCACCGAAAGGACACCCGAGGCGCCGATCTCCTCCGCGATCAGATAGGAGACGAACGGGGTCAGAAACGAGATCGTGATGTCGGTCAGAAGGTCGGCAACCTTCTTGCGGACGAAACCGATGCCCATCGCGACCAGCACGCCGACAGCAAGACCGCCCAGCACCGAGAGGCCGATGCGGCCGATCACTCCTCCAACGCTGACGGTGCCCGCCAGCGCCGCGATCGCCGTACGGAGCAAGACCAAGGCCGTCGCGTCATTGACCAGGCTCTCCCCCTCCAAGATCGTGACCACTCGCCGGGGCATGCCAACGCGACGAGCGATCGCTGTGGCAGCCACCGCATCTGGCGGCGCGACCACGGCACCGAGGGCAAACCCAGCGGCCATCGGGATCGGGAGCAACGCCCAAACCAGCAACCCGATGGCCACCGTGTTGAACAGCACCAGGCCCACCGAGAACAGCGCGATCGGCCGCAGGTTTGCCCGAAAATCGATCAGCGATGTCTTGACGGCCGCGGCGTAGAGCAGCGGCGGCAGCAGTCCGATCAGGATGAGATCCGGCGTGATCCGGACCGGGCCGATGACCGGTAGGTAGGACGCGGCGATCCCAAGAATGACGAGCAACAACGGCGCGGGTACGCCGTACCGGCGCGCCAGTCCCCCGATCGCTGCCACCGCCGCAAGGAACGCGATCAGACCGGTGGCTGTCTCCACGGGCCAAGCATGCCAGCGGCGGCGCTTGCCGCCCGCGATCATGGATCCGGGACCAGCACCAGTTGACACCGCCGGCGGATATCCGGTCACAGCCGAGCCAGCGCCCACTCGCGTGCCGCTGGCGGATCCGGGGACCCGGCGAGTCGATCGATCAGAAACCTTTCGGCGATGGCAAACCGGACGGGCCAATCGATGGCCTCGAGGATTTGGCCGCGAAGCGCGGACGCGACCGCTCCGAACGCCTCGACGATGGGTACGACCCGGCCGGTTATCTCCCGCATCGAAAGGCCTAGGGGCGCAACCGTCGATGCGGCTGAGTATGGACCATCTCCCAGCAGTCGACTCCGTCGTCGTGCCGCACGACGCGCAGCCGCGGCCACGTCCGTTGCGCCAGGGTCACAGTTTCCAAGCTTAGGCGGGCGGCTGGTGCAGACCGAAGGACGAACCCTGGTCGTCGGTGCAGGTCTGGAACCGGCCGAACCTCAGCACGGTGTCCTCGTCTTCACCGGACGTGTAGTCACCGATGTCGCCACCGAGCGCGCGTACCCGCTCCAGGGCTGCCGGGAGGTCGCTGACCCGGAAGAAGAGGTAGGGGCTCGCCCCGGGGTCGCCACCGTGCAGCCCACCGGGAATGTTGGGGGTCTCGATCGTCGCGCCGGCATTTTCGTCGACGAACTCCCAGCCGAAGAGTTGCCCATAGAAGGTGCGGGCCTTGTCGGTGTCTGCGACGCCCAACTCGAAGAAGCTCAATGATCCGTCCATGCCGCGAAGGCTAGAGCGTTCGATGCCGCCGAGGATTGGACGAACGTGACCGACTCAGGGGTCCGTTGAGTTGATAAGGACGTTGCGGAGCCCCTCATTCCGCGCGGGCGGGGAGTTACTCCCAGTGCGGGGGGCGTTCGTGGAGCAGTCGCTCGTCGTCCTCGCTGAGCCGGCTCGGTTCACGTGGTCGCTCACCCCAGCCGACGTCGAGTTCCGCCGCCCGTTTGTCCGGCCGTTTGTCTGCGCGCTGGTCTGGCCGATCGGCCGTGGCGCGCTCTGACTCGTCCGGCTCAGGCGCGCAACCTGTCGACTCGTCGTCGGGCACATCACTCACGCCGGATGACTCTAGGCGGCGCGCCAGAGCTGCAGGTCGTAGCCTGACCCGCGTGGTAGCCACGATCGACACTGTCGTCGAAGTCGGCAACGGGATGCTGACCGGGCAGGATGTCGTCGCCGTCGCCCGGGATGACGCGCATGTGCTGCTGACCGACCAGGTGCTGACGATCATCGCGGATTCCCGCGCGGCGGTGGATCGCCTGGCGGCTTCACCCGTCCCGGTGTACGGCGTGTCCACCGGCTTCGGTGCGCTGGCGACCTCGCACATCCCCCTGAACCGCCGGGCGGATCTACAGCGATCCCTCATCCGTTCCCATGCCGCGAGCACCGGTACTGAGGTGGATCGCGAGGTCATCCGCGCGACGATGCTGCTCAGACTGCGCACGCTGGCCAGCGGGAGGACCGGCATACGCCCGGAGACCGCAACCGCACTTGTCGGCCTGCTCAATGCCGGGATCACACCGGTCGTCGGTGAGTATGGATCGCTGGGCTGCTCCGGTGACCTGGCACCGCTGGCACACGCGGCCATGGCGCTGATCGGCGAGGGCAGGGTTCGCGACGGCGAGGGCACCGCGCTGGCCGCTGGTCAGGCGCTGGCGGCCGCAGGGCTGAGCGCGGTCACGCTCGCCGAGAAGGAAGGGCTGGCGCTGATCAACGGCACTGATGGAATGCTCGGCATGCTGTTACTGGCCGCCCACGATCTGCATGCACTGCTGGTCGCCGCCGACATCTCCGCGGCGATGAGCGTCGAGGCGCTGCTGGGCACCGACCGGGTGTTTGCCGAGGATTTGCAGGCGTTACGGCCGCATCCCGGACAGGCGAGCTCGGCAGCCAATCTACGGGCACTGCTGCACGGATCGGAAATCGTTGCCTCACACCAGGCCGACCCCGCGGACTGCCCGATCGTCCAGGACGCCTACTCACTGCGCTGCGCCCCGCAGGTCGCCGGCGCGGTCCGCGACACCTTGGCCCATGCCCAGGCCGTTGCCGACCGCGAGTTGGCCAGCATCATCGACAACCCGGTTCTGCTTCCTGACGGGCGCGTCGAGTCCAACGGCAACTTCCACGGGGCCCCCGTCGGCTATGTGCTGGACTTCCTCGCCGTGGCGGTTGCCGATCTGGCCTCGATGAGTGAGCGGCGCATCGACCGGCTGCTGGATCCCGCGCGTAGCCACGGCCTGCCGCCGTTTCTGGCTTGGGACCCTGGCGTTGACTCCGGACACATGATCGCGCAGTACGCGGCCGCTGGCATCGTCAGCGAGCTCAAGCGGTTGGCCGCTCCGGCGAGTGTGGACTCGATCCCGTCCAGTGCAATGCAGGAGGACCATGTCTCGATGGGATGGGCAGCCGGGCTCAAACTCCGCCGCGCCATCGACGGGTTGCGCCGGGTACTGGCTATCGAGATCCTCACTGCGGCAAGGGCGCTGGATTTCCGGGGGCCGCTGAGTCCTGCGCCTGCGACGGCTGCGGCCCGCGACGCGGTGCGGACTCGAGTCGGCGGTCCTGCCCCGGACCGCTTCCTGGCCCCGGAGATCGAGGCGACCGTAGAACTCTTGGAGTCCGGTGAGCTGATCGCGGCCGTGGTAACGATCACCGGAGCTCTGCCATGACGTCCGCCTCTTCCGGCAGACATGCGTCGTCGGGACATTTCTCCTCCGCGGAGGGAAGTGCGTCGTCGGGACATTTCTCCTCCGCGGAGGGAAGTGCGTCGTCGGTGAGCAACCGGCCGATGAGCAACCCTGCGAGCTTCCGGTCGATGTGGGCCGACCTCAACGATGTCGGACGCTCACCGGCCACGGGTGGTTACCGCCGCTTCGCGTTCACCCCCGAGGACGAGCAATTGCGGGAATGGTTCGGCCAGCAAGCGGCCGCGCGCGGCCTGGATCTCACCGTCGATCGGGCCGGAAACCTATGGGCCTGGTGGGGTGACCCGGACACCGCCGGTCCCGGGGTCGTTACCGGCTCGCATCTGGACTCGGTCCCCGAGGGTGGCGCCTTCGATGGCCCGCTTGGAGTCGTGTCGGCCTTCGCGGCCCTCGACCTGCTCCAGGTTCAGGGATTCACACCGAGTCGCCCGATCGGGGTCGTTTGTTTCGGCGACGAGGAGGGCGCCCGGTTCGGGGTGGCCTGCAGCGGCTCCCGCGTACTGACCGGTGCCCTCGATCCCGATCGCGCCCGGGGCCTCACCGACCAGGACGGGATGAGTTACGCCGACGCCATGGCCTGGGCCGGACGTACTCCACACCTGCTCGCTGCCGATCCGCAGGCGTTGGCGCGGGTCGGGACTTTTCTGGAAGTCCACGTCGAGCAGGGTCGCAGCCTGGTCGACCTCGCGGCGCCGGTGGGTGTGGCAAGCGAGATTTGGCCGCACGGCCGCTACCGCTTCACCTTCACCGGCCGCGCGGACCACGCCGGCACGACACTCATGTCAGACCGCGCCGACCCGATGCTGACCTATGCCATGACGGTCCTGGCCGCCAACAAGCAGGCGCGGATGCTTGACGCGCGAGCAACGTTCGGACGACTTACGGTGCAGCCCAATGGGACCAACGCAGTCCCCTCGCAGGTCACCGCCTGGCTTGATGCCCGCGCCGAGAATCCGGCCATCCTCGATGCTCTCCTGACTGACCTACGCCGGCAGGCGACCGAGCGATCCGAGCGTGACGGTACGACCCTCGACGTCCGCGTGGAGTCCTGGAGTGACCTCGTCAGGTTCGACGTGACGCTTCGCGGCAAGCTGGTCGCTGTGCTCGGCAACGCCCCGGTGCTGCCCACCGCGGCCGGACATGACGCCGGTGTCCTTTCGGCGGCCGGGATCCCGACGGCCATGTTGTTCGTCCGCAATCCCACCGGGATCTCGCATTCGCCTGAGGAGTTCGCCGAACTCGGGGACTGTGCGGCCGGGGTACGCGCTTTGGCTGACGTACTGCGCGAGCTCACCACCTGATCTCCGGCGGGCGCACCGGCCCACCGTGGCAGACTCGCCAGGTGCCCGAAGGTCATACCTTGCACGGTCTGGCGCGGGATCAGACGCGCCATTTCGCCGGCCGCCGGGTGCGGGTCACCAGCCCGCAGGGGACCTTCGCAGCCGGCGCGGCACTCATCGACGGCCGAGTCCTCGACAAGGTCAGCGCGCATGGCAAGCACCTCTTCGCGGCCTTCGGCGAGCGGATCGTGCACGTCCATCTGGGACTGTTCGGGAAGTACACGGCCGGAGCCGGCGATCCGCCCGACCCCCGGGGCGCCCTACGGATGCGCTGGGTCGCCGAGCAACAGTGGACCGATCTACGGGGAGCGACGGCCTGCGAGGTTCTCCACCCGTCAGAGGTCCACACGATCCTCGCCCGGCTCGGCCCAGATCCGCTGCGGCCCAACACCAAAGGCGATGCCGCCTACGCCCGGATCGCCAAGAGGCGCGTACCAATCGCAGCTCTGCTCATGGACCAGACCGTGCTGTCCGGAGTGGGGAATGTCTATCGCGCCGAAATCCTCTTCCGGCATGGGATTCCACCGTACCTTCCAGGCCGGGACCTGGCCGAGGACCAGTGGGTTGCACTCTGGACCGATCTGGTCATCCTGATGCGGGCCGGCTTGCGCAGCGGCCGAATCGTCACCACTCGACCAACCCACCGCGAGCGCCAGCGGGGGTTCATCCGAAATGCGGACGCGCACTATGTCTATCGGCGGACCGGTCTGTCCTGCCGGGTCTGTGCTACGCCGATAGCGATGCGGCTGCTGGCTGCCCGCAAGCTCTACTGGTGCCCCACCTGTCAGGCGTGACGGCCGCAGGGCTCAGCTGGGAGCGTCGGACCTGCGCGGGGCACGGCGAAGCGCGCTGGGTAGGAACCGCGCCCCTGGTCCCAGGGCTGCCACCGCATCGTTCGGATTGTTCAGCGCACATCGCTTTAGAGACAGGCAGCCGCATCCGATACATGACGTCAGGCCGTCGCGGAGTTGGGTCAGACCTGCGATCTGCTCGTCGAGTCGGGCCTGCCAGGACCGTGACAGCCGAGCCCAGTCCGCCCGCGTCGGCGACCGCTGGGCCGGCAACGTCGTCAGCGCGGAGCGGATCTCGTCCAGCGACAGCCCCACGTTTTGGGCCGCCCGGATGAAGGCGAGTCGGCGTAGCACACCGCGTTGATAGCGGCGCTGGCCGCCACCGGTTCGAGTCGAGGCGATCAGACCCGCGCTCTCGTAGTACCGCAACGCCGAAGGCGCCATGCCGGCCCGATGGGCGAGCTCACCGATCGGGAGGAGTTCGGCGCTCTTCATGCGAACCAGATCCTTGACATGAAGTTCACTTTAACTTGCATTCTCGGAGCATGACGAACGACACGTACGCGCAAGCCCGCATCGCCCTGATCACGGGTGGCTCCCGGGGACTCGGCCGGGCCCTGACCACCGAGTTACTCAGGGCCGGCTGGAGGGTCGTCACCGACGGCCGCGACCCCCTGGCACTTACCCGGCTCCTTGCCGACGCCCCGAACCCCAAGGCGCTCATCGCGGTGCCCGGAGACGTCGCAGATTCAGCCCACCGGAACGCCCTACTAGCCGCGGTCGTCCGCTCAGGTGGCCTCGATCTGCTGGTCAATAACGCCTCGGTGCTCGGGCCGAGCCCGCTGCCTGCGTTGGCTGGCTATCCCATCGACGCACTCAAGAAGGTCTACGACGTCAACCTGATTGCCCCCCTTGCGCTCACCCAGCTCGTCCTTCCCCATCTCGAACGCCGGACCGGGCGAATCATCAACATCTCCTCCGATGCTGCGGTCGAGCCGTACGAGGGCTGGGGCGGTTATGGCTCGTCGAAGGCCGCGCTCGACCAACTCACCGACGTGCTGGCCGCTGAACATCCGGGACTTCGGATCTACGCCCTCGATCCCGGTGACATGCGGACCGACATGCACGCCCGGGCGTTTCCCGGTGAGGACATCTCTGATCGTCCGGAACCCGAAACTGTTGTGCCGGCTCTGACCCAGCTGATCGACGGTGATCTCCCGAGCGGCCGGTACCGCGCAACCGCGCTGCTACCGCAGGTGACCGCGTGAGCGGCCTGCTCAGTCCGCATCCGGTCACCCGATTCACCCTCCCGGAGAGCAGCGCAGCCACCGAGCCCGCGGAGTACCGAGGCTTGGAGCGTGACGAGGTCCGGCTGCTGGCCGCGCGGGCCACCGGGATCTCCCATCACCGGTTCCGCGAGCTACCCGATCTCCTCGCGCCAGGAGACTTGTTGGTGGTCAATACTGCTCCCACGCTCCCGGCCGCCCTCGACGCCAGCCTCACGAACGGTGAGCGCCGGCCGCTGCATGTCTCCACTCCGCTGGATAACGGGGACTGGGTGGTCGAGGTCCGGCTGGCGGACAACTCCGGACCCGAGCGCGGATTGCTAGTGGGCGCGAGGCTGCACATTCCCGGTGGGCGCACGCTGCGACTGCTTGCCGCGTACCCGGACCCGTCGGCCCGCGGCAGCAGGCTGTGGCGCGTCGCCGTACCAGCATGCACCAACCACGCTCAATACTTGCGCCGGTACGGCCGGCCGATCACCTACGGCTATCAACAGCGTTCCTTCCCCGTGGCCGACTACCAGACGGTGTACTCCCTGGACGCCGAGTCCGACCCGGTCGGTGGCGCCGAGATGGCTAGCGCTGGAAGGCCATTCAGCACGCAGGTGCTGATCCGCGCGATGTCTCGTGGCATCGCCGTCGCACCCATCGTCTTGCACGCCGGAGTCGCCAGCCCCGAATCCCACGAGCTGCCGATGCCCGAACACTTCGCTGTCCCAGAGGTCACCGGGCGGCTGGTCGAGGCGACCCGGCGTGCTGGCAGCCGCGTCGTGGCTGTCGGCACAACCGTCGTCCGGGCGTTGGAGACCGCGGCCGATCCCAACGGCCGGGTACCGGCCACGCAGGGCTGGACCGACCTGGTGCTCGGCGCGGGCCGCCGTCCGCGCATAGTCAGCGGCCTGATCAGCGGCCTGCACGAGCCTGAGGCCAGCCATCTGCTGCTACTCGAGGCCGTGGCGGGTCCGCGGCTCGTCGCGGAGGCCTACGACGCTGCCATCGCCGAGGGCTACCGCTGGCACGAGTTCGGCGACTCAATGCTCTTCCTCCCCTGAGAAAGGGCACCGCCACCGCCATGCGGCGAGGCGTCAGGATGAGACATCCGGTTACGCAGCGAGAACTTTCTCGGCGCCGAACGTGTTTGGTCCCAGGCGGAGTCGCTGCCACCCTCCGATCGAGAGACGGGGTCGTACTCGAACGTTGGCCCTCGCGGTTGCCATTTCGATTCTCAGTTCCCTCGCCGTCATGTTCGTGCCGGCGACGGCCTCGGCCGCTGCACCGGAGTGCGTGCGCAACGGCGGGCCGTCCGGTCCCTGCGTGCAGAGGGTCCTTCCCCGCCGGATTCCCGCAGACCAAGCCGCACGGAATGATGGTCATCGTTGGCAGTGGAGGCTGGCAGAGATCTGCAGCGGGTTCTCATCTGGGGGGCACCTTGCCTGATGCTCGGGGCAGCCCGCCCGTCGCTGTCCTGCATCGTGGTGGAGGGCGCGCCAACCCGAATCGATTACTCAGGCGGTAACACTCGAGCGCCCGGAATACGCCAGGATGTCCAACACCTGGCAGACCGCACGTTCTCAGGCGTCCAGGGTGTGTCCCCGCATCCCGCTTGGAGCCCGTTGACGTACAGATATCAAGGTCAGCTCAGGATGCCCATCCTCATCGGTCACGCGAACAACGACCCGCTGGTCTCCTCCAACCAAACTCACACCTTCTGCCCGAGGACCTCAACCAACTGCCGCGCGGAGTATCTGGATGCGGGCGGGGGTGGCGCATTCGACTTCACCCACGCGGACGTGAAGAACCAGGATCTCCTCGACTTCCGAGCCAAGGAACGCGCCTGGGCGTGCTCGGTGATGACCCGGATTACCGGACGAGCGTGCAGATAGCAGCCCAGCGTCGGCGCGTCCAGACCTCTGTTTAGCATCGACGGGTGTCCACCGTTGTACTCACCGGCATCGGACTCCTGACCACCCAGACTGCGGAGTTCGGCGACCTGCCGATTGCGGCCGTGTTGATCGACGGCGACCGGATCGCCTGGGTCGGACCGGCCGGCTCGG
>JACCUF010000223.1 GCA_013811975.1 Geodermatophilaceae bacterium
ACGTCGTCGCCGGTGAGTCGCTCGTCCTTGTCCTTGAGCAGTTTCTTGTCGACTGCATATTTGTTGATGACCGTGGTCACGGCGGCCCGGAAGCCCTCTTCGTGCGTTCCGCCCTCGTGAGTGTTGATCGTGTTCGCGAAGGTGTACACGCTCTCGCCGTACGAGTCGTTCCACTGCATCGCGACCTCGGCGGCCATCCCCTTGACCTCGCCGGAGAACCCGATGACGGACTTGTGGCTGGCCCCTTTGCTCGAATTCAGGTGCCGGACGAAGTCCTCGATCCCGCCTGCGTAGTGGTAGGTCACCTCGACCGGGGTCTCGTCACGCTCGTCTCGTACGACGATGGTCAGGCCGCGGTTGAGGAAGGCCATCTCCTGCAGCCGGCTCTTGATCGTCTCGAAGGAGTAGACGGTCTCCTCGAAGATCGTCGGGTCAGCCCAGAAGGTGACCATCGTCCCGTGCTCATTAGTCCGGTCGCCCTTGTGCAGCGGCTTGGCCGGAGCGGTGTTGACGTAGGGTTGGGTCCAGACGAAACCGTCCCGCTTGATCTCCACGTCGAGGCGGTGAGACAGCGCATTGACCACCGAGATGCCGACGCCGTGCAGACCACCGGACACCGCGTAGGACTCGCCATCAAACTTTCCGCCTGCGTGCAGGGTGGTCATCACCAGTTCGACGGCGGGACGCTTTTCCACCGGGTGCATGTCGACCGGGATGCCGCGGCCGTTGTCGATCACCCGGATCCCGCCGTCGGCCAACAGGCTGACGACGATCCGGTCGCAGTGCCCGGCCAGAGCCTCGTCCACGGCGTTGTCCACGACCTCCCACACCAGATGGTGCAGGCCCCGCTCGCCGGTGGAGCCGATGTACATGCTCGGACGCTTGCGGACCGCCTCGAGCCCTTCCAGGACCGTGATCGAACTGGCGGAGTACCCCGTGAGCTTCACGGGCTTGGTCACCGGGGATGGGCCAGCGCGACCGGGAAAGGGAGTGGAGCCGGTAGCTGGACTGGAGTCCTCGGGATTGGCGACCACGCGGGCGTACTCCTCCTGTCGGCGGTGCCGGAGGGATGGAATCCGGCGCACCGACCTCGTGCGCCATCGCGGTGAATAACGCCCTCAGGGTCGAAATTCGCTCAGATCCACGCTGGTGACACGCTCGCGGTAGGTGCCTTCCGAGTTTACCCGCTGATTCCAACTGCGTGTGGCCGTTGTCCACCCTGACACGCCCGCAAGCCGGCGAACCTCGGGTTCTTGACTCCCCATACCGGAGGCAGTGCCAGCACACGTCCTTGCCGGACTGAGTTGATCATCGGCAAGCGACCCCTTTCTCGGCGCGAAATCCACGGTTTCGCCGATGATCATCTCGTTACTTGTCGGTCAGTCAGCCCGGACGGGTAGGGCGGCGCTCAACCGCGTTGATCGACTGAGACCGGCCAGTCTCACGGTCTGGCTGGCCGGGCCTCAGTCGGGCGTCTCAGCCCAGGCCGTTGTCGGCCAGGAACTGCGTGGCGACGTCAGCCGAACTCATCTTGTCGACGGTGACCTGGGCAAGGGCCGACGTCAGGTTCTCGGTGGTCAGTGCGGCGGACACCGCGTTGAGCGCGGTCTCGATGGTGTCGTTCGAGACGGACTCACTGATGACCGGGACGATGTTCTGCGCGATGTAGAGGTTCTTGGTGTCCTCGAGGACGACCAGGCCCTCGGTCTCGATCGCGGAGTTGGTGGAGAAGATGTTCGCGACGTCGACCTCTCCGCTCAGCAGGGCCTCGAGGGTCAGTGGACCACCTGCGTCCAGTGGAACGAATTCCGCGAAGGTGATCCCGTACACCTCTTCCAGGCCGAGCAGGCCCTGGAAGCGTTCGGCGAACTCCGGGCCAGCCGCGACGCTGAGCTCACCGGCCACCGGTACGAGGTCATCGATCGTGGTGAGGTCGAATTCCGTCGCCGTCTCCTGCGTGACACTCAGCGTGTCCTTGTCCTCGGCCTCGGACTGCTCCAGGGCGATGACTCCCTCGGGGAGCACCTCCACCATGGCGTCATAGACGTCCTCGGGCGTCGTCACTCCCTCGGGCGGCCCGTCCGGGCTCTGAAAGGCCAGCAGTGCGCCGTTGTACTCCGGGAGCAGGTCGATCGAGCCGTCCTCGAGCGCTTTGAGGTACAACTCGCGGGCTCCGATGTTGAACTGCCGCTCGACCGTGATGCCCTCGGCCTCCAGAGCCTGGG
>JACCUF010000240.1 GCA_013811975.1 Geodermatophilaceae bacterium
GCAGGTCGTATCGGTAGGCCGTCAGCCGTGGCAGCTCGTGGAAACAGTCGGCCACCAGTTCGCCGGGCCCAGCCATGATCGCGGCAACCGCCAGGAAGATCAGCGGCAGGGTGACCCAGATCGGGGGCCCTGAGGTGCTGAGGCTGGTGAAGAAGATGATCGAGGTGTCCTCGCGGTTCACCGTGACCGGGTACGCAGAGACGAACGCAATGAGGGCGAGGAGGGCAATGGGTGAGTAGTACGGCGGGCTCCGGCGCGGCCGTCCCGCCCGGAGGAAGCCCAGTCCGATCCCGAGGAATGACCCGAGCAGGACAAAGTTGCTGAAGTAGCTCAGGTGCACGACCTGTGAACCAGACCAACGAATCAGTGACAGCTCGAGGAAGAGCATCAGGAAACTTGCGATGAACAAGCGCAGCCGGATCGAGGACAGCCCTCCTAGGCGAGCCCCCACTTCGGCGTCGACATCGGAAGGATGCGCACCGTCAGGGCGCACTGTCACTCCGCCTCGTTCGCTGTCGTCGGAGGAGGCGTCGGGGGCTGAGCCTGCGCCGGGTCGTGAGGGCATGGCATGACCGTATATTCATCGGCTGACACCACATGAATGGTCGCGCGACTCGGTGTGCTTCGTGCGGTGGCGCAGGGTCTTCAGTACCCTCCGGTGCCACCGCCCGAGCCCGAACCGCCGCCGTACACGACGAATACCACGATGAGCCCCGCAACAATGGCGACCGCCACTAGCGCTATCAGGATCTGCTTTCGAGTCATTGCTCATCCCTTCCGATCTGCGTGGGCCGGTCCGGTGATGCTGGCGTCGACGTCCGAGGCCGTGCCGTGGTGTCCGGCTTTCTCTGCTCGCTCGTAGGAGGCTTGGATCTCGGTCTCGGCCTCGCCCCTGCCCACCCAGGTGCCGGTGGCGACTGACTTGTTCGGTTCCAGGTCCTTGTACACCTGGAAGAAGTGTTCGATCTCGCGCTTGTCGAACTCCGGTACGTGGTAGACGTCGCGCATGTGTTCCATTCGCGGATCGGTCGCGGCCACGGCAAGGACCTTGTCGTCGCCGCCGGCTTCGTCGGACATCCGGAACATGCCGATCGCCCGGCAGGTGATCAGGCAGCCCGGGAAGGTCGGCTCATCCAGGATCACCAATGCATCGAGGGGATCGCCGTCTAGCCCCAGAGTGTCCTCGATGAAGCCGTAGTCCGACGGATAGTGCGTAGCGGTGAACAATCGGCGGTCGAGCTTGATCCGACCGGTCTTGTGGTCGTACTCGTACTTGTTTCGTACACCCTTGGGGATCTCGATCGTCACGTCGAAGTTCACGCCTCCTAGTGTGTCCCATGAGCCACGCAGAACAGGAGGATCGGTTGCCGGCCCGACGCGCTGAGATCGCCGCTCCAAGTCGGCTGCGCAGGGTGCTGCTCGTCTGCCTGGCTCTGGCGGTGATGACAACAGCGGGAATCACCGCCGTACTCCTGACCAGCAGCGGATCCGAGTCACCCACTGGCCCGCTGGGCGCCGTACTGCCGGAGTCGGTCATCCCGGAGCTCATGTCCCCGGATCCGGTCTTGGCAGACGACGCCGGTGATGAACCCGTGCCCGACCCCGCCACTCTGGCAGCGACATTGGCCGCCACGCTTGCCGATCCGCGATTGGGTGGACGCCTGTTGGCTCGGGTCGTGGATGTCGTCGACGGACAGGTCCTGTTCGACTCGGCCGGTGATCAACCGGGGACGCCGGGCTCCAACGTCAAACTGGTGACCGCCTTCGCGACGCTCAGTACGCTCGATCCAGGAGATCGGCTGACTACGCGGGTGGTCGCCGGGGCGGCGCCGGGACAGATCGTGCTGATCGGCGGCGGGGACCCCACGCTGTCGCGCACGGCACCGTCGCTGAGCTACCCCGAGGCGCCGACGGTCGCCGACCTTGCCCTGCAGGTCCTGGGCAATGCGGGCACGGAGATCACCGGCATCACGGTGGATGGCTCGCTCTACACCGGTCCGACCGTCTCACCGCTGTGGGGAACCGGCGATGCGCCCTCGACCTACGCCGCACCCATCACCGCGGTCATGGTCGACGGCGGCCGCATCACTCCCGGCTCGCCGTCGCGCAGCGCCACCCCTGACCTGGATGCCGGCGCCGCCCTGGCTGCCGCTCTCGGTCGCCCCGATCTTCCGGTGGTCGCCGGGATGGCACCGCCTGGAAGCGCGTTGCTCGCCGAGGTCGAGTCTGCACCGGTCTCCCGGCTGGTCGAAACCATGCTGGCGCTGTCGGACAACGTGCTGGCCGAATCGCTGGCCCGCCAGGTCGCCTTGGTCCGCGGCCAGCCCGGGGACTTCACCGGCGGCGCAACCGCAGTCGCCGCGGCGGTCGACGCCGCGGGGCTTGACACGACCGGCCTGATCATTGTCGACGGCAGCGGGTTGTCTGCAGGCAACGCCGCATCCCCCAGATTGCTCACCGATCTCCTGCGGGCGGTGGCCACCGAGAACGGCGATCCCGAACTGGCCCCGATCGCCAGCGGGCTGCCGGTGGCCGGGTACGACGGAACTCTGGTCGACCGGTATGAGGGTGGGCGCGCGGTGGGCGCCGGGACGGTACGAGCGAAATCAGGGACACTCAACGGGGTGAACGCCTTGTCCGGGTACGTGGCGACTGCCGAGGGCAGGGTGCTGGCCTTCGCGCTGATCGCCGACCAGCTGCCACCAGGCCCGTTGATCGGCGCCGAACCGGTCCTGGATGCCGTGGCCGGGATCCTCGCCTCCTGCGGCTGCCGCTGACCACCGCGCCCGCGTACGGTTGATGCATGGTGATTTCCTCGTGAGCGGCTCCCCGTCCCTGGTCGACTGGGACCTCGCATCGCGGACGGCCCGACGTCTCGTACGAAGCGGTCCTGAGGTCACTGCGGACGTTGCCGCGCAGGCCGTCGAGCAGCTGCTGCAGCTCAGTGACGAGGCCGAGAGCCATGTTCGCCGCCTGACCAAACTGACCCCGCAGACGACTGCCGTCCCCGCCGTACGCGTCGTCGATCGCGCCGCCTGGATCGACATCAACGTCACCGGTATGGCTGACCTCATAACTCCACTGGCGCAACGGCTGGTCGAGAGCCAGGATCGCCCGTCCAATGCCCTGACCGTCGCCATCGGATCGCGGGTCACCGGCGCACAGGCCGGGGCCATCCTGTCCTTCGTCGCGTCCCGGGTCCTGGGCCAATACGAGATCTTCGGCAGCGGCGGCGAACTGCTGTTGGTGGCTCCCAACATCGTCGAGGCCGAACAAAAGCTCGGTGTCGATCCCCGGGACTTCCGCCTGTGGGTGTGCCTGCACGAGGTGACCCACCGCCTCCAGTTCACCGCCGTACCGTGGCTGGACGGTTACCTGCGCGAGCAGATCGGTGCCTTTGTCGAGGCCACCGACACCTCGGCCGACGCGGTACGGGAACAGCTCGGGGAGTTCGTCCGCGGCATTGCCTACGCGGTGCGACCTGGATCATCAGCCGACGATGATGCGTCCAGTCAAGGTCTGCTCGCACTGATCAAGAGCCCGGAGCAGCGGGCGATCCTGGACCGAATGACCGCGCTGATGAGTCTGGTTGAGGGTCACGCGGAGTACGTGATGGACGAAGTCGGACCGGACGTCGTTCCCTCGGTGGCCGCGATCCGCAAGCGGTTCGATCAGCGCCGCAAGGGCCTCGGTGCCCTCGACCGCATCTTGCGCCGACTGCTCGGGCTGGAGGCGAAGATGAAGCAGTACGCCCAGGGGCGGCACTTCGTCAGCGGTGTCGTCGACGAGGTCGGCATCG
>JACCUF010000246.1 GCA_013811975.1 Geodermatophilaceae bacterium
TATGTCACAGAGAGGTACATCATGAGTCGAGCAGGTCGTTGGGGTCGTGCAGGTCGTTGGGGTCG
The DNA here is from genome assembly GCA_013811975.1 of Geodermatophilaceae bacterium. GTDB lineage: Bacteria > Actinomycetota > Actinomycetes > Mycobacteriales > Geodermatophilaceae > JACCQS01. The sequence continues at coordinate 66 of JACCUF010000246.1, forward strand.
TGCGGGACGTTGGGGTCGCTAATAGCTCTCATTTCCTCTTGGGACCGCCACAGCAGCCGCAGCCCATCCGCGCTTGCTAGCCTCAGCCTTCTATAAATCGGGGGGATGAGGCGGGTCGGCCATGGCGTCGCGCACCACCCCCGACCCGTCGCGTACCCACTTCGCCACGATCCACACCTGGATTCCGTCCGCGCTAGCAGTAGTTCTTGCCACGCTCGCGCTGTCCTTGCTCTCCTCTGCCATGCTGCTGGAGTTGCCGAGCGGTCCGACGTGGCTACTGCTCATCGCAGTGTTCGCGGTCGGCGAATCGACTGTCGTGCACTTCGAGTTCCGACAGCAGACGGTGAGCTGGACAGTCACCGAGATCCCGCTGGTGATAGGCCTTCTTGTATTCGGTCCGCTGCCGACCTTGATTGCGCGTGCTCTGATCATCGCCATCGTTCTGGCAATCGATCGCTACAGCGTCGTCAAGATCGTTTTCAACGTGGCAATCGCGATCACGGAGGTCGCGGCCGCCGGCTGGATTCTGCACGTGTTCGGATTCACCGAGGTGTCCGAGCCGAGCACCTGGTTCGGGATCATCGTGACGTTGCTCGCCACCGGCGCTCTGGGGATCGGGTGCATCGCCCTGGCGATACTGGCGACCGAAGGCAGGATCAGTCAGAGGTTCTGGTCCACCTTGGCCGTCCCCCAGCTCTTCCTTGCACCGGCGACGGCGACTGTCGGCGTCATCGTCTTGATCCTCCTGGAGATCTCGCCCTGGGCGGGTCTGCTGGCCGCCTTCATGCTGGGTCTGTTCGTGCTGCTCTATCGGCGCTACGCCGCGGCAGCCCAAGATCGGCGGAGCCTGGCCGAAGTCTTCGACTTCGCCCAGATGGTTCAGAACGCCGGAAGTGACAGCGACGGCGAGCGGGTCATCCTGGAAGCCGTACGGGAGAAGTTCAACGCGGCGCGGGCAGCCCTGTGGATCCCCTCCCACCTCGACCAGGGCCCGCGGTCACTCGCTGTCGCGGGGGACGGTGCCACCAGCTATCCGGATCCGGACGACCCTGAGGACGTGATTCGCCTCCGGACGACTGCGGACCAGCGGGCCCGGCTGGTTGTGCGAGGGCGCGCCAGCCCGGATGAACTGACTGGGCTACGTCGGCGTGGAGTCACCGAACTGCTGGGCGTCCCGCTGGAGACCGAGACCGCCGAGGCCGGCTACCTCGAGGTGTGTGATCGCAACGGGGACGTCCTGCAGTTCACGGCGACCGACGTCGAGCTGATGCAGTCCTTGGCCACGCATGTCGCTGCGTCGGTGCGACAACGTCAACTTCAGGACAAGATCCGGTATGACGCCGCCCATGACCAGGTCACCGACCTGCCGAATCGGTTCTGGCTCACGGCAACGATCGATGCCTACTTGGCCACCGATCGGGTCCGTCGGCGGCTGGCGCTGCTCGTGGCCGAGATCGACGGCTTCGCACAGGTCAACGAGACACTGGGTCACGCCGCTGGTGACGAGTTCTTGCAGGTGATAGCCACCTCGATCACCGAACATGCAACTTTGGATGCGACGGTGGCCCGGGTCGGGGGTGCTCAGTTCGCCTTGGTCCTGCCCGACGTCAACGTGGTCCAAGCAGAGAGGGAGGCCACGCGCCTCTGCCGCGCCGTCTCCAACAGGGTGCAGGTCGCCGGCCTGCAGTTGAGCGCGGAACTCACCGTTGGTGTAGCGGTCGCACCGATGCACGGCAGCTCGGCCGGGCTGCTGATTAAACGCGCCGATGTCGCCGTACTTGCGGCACGTACCGCGGGACAAGCCACGGCTACCTACGGCCCAGCCATGGACGAGCAGAGCCTGCGACGGTTACAGCTGGGCGCAGAGCTCCCGGACGCCATCGACAGTTCTGAGATCTCTGTCTTCTTCCAGCCGATCGTGGGTGCCAAGGCCGGTGAGATCGCCGCCGTCGAGCTGTTGTCCCGATGGACGCATCCACAGCTGGGGTCGGTCACGCCGGACGAGTTCATCCCGCTTGCCGAGCGAATCGGGCAGATCACGCCACTCACCCGGCGCGTGCTGCGTACCGGGTTACAGCGCTGCCAGGCCTGGCTCGACGAGGGCGTTCTGATCTCGATCGCGGTCAATCTGTCCGCCCAGTCCCTCGTGGAACCTGGATTCGTCGACGAGGTCTCGGACACCCTCGCTATGCACCACTTTCCACCGAAGTTGCTCACGTTCGAGATCACCGAGGGCAGTGTGATCGGGGACGAACTCGCCCTTCCCGCCCTGAATCAGCTGCACGAACTTGGCGTCCGACTGTCCATCGATGACTTCGGCACGGGATACTCCTCGCTCTCTTACCTGCGCCGGCTACCCATCGACGAGGTCAAGATCGACAAGTCGTTCGTGCTCAGTTTGAGCACTGACCCGGAAACGAACACCATTGCCCGCTCGATCATCGATCTGGCTCATGACCTGGGACTGCGCGTCGTTGCCGAGGGGGTCGAGGATGAACTGACCCGAGATCTGCTGACGAACATGAACTGCGATTTCCTCCAGGGCTACCTGGTCAGCCGACCCCTGAGCGAACCCAATCTCGCCGGTTGGCTGACTGCTCGTACGGCAAGCCGGCCCGTCGACCGGAACCGTAGCCAGCGCGAGCTCTACATCATCCGCTGACTCGCCTTTGTGACGGCCGCCGACAGCCCCTGGCCCCGTGGTTGTGTATCGTCTGGCGCGCGCCCGAGACGGGCCGCGGCCCCCTTAGCTCAGTCGGCAGAGCGTTTCCATGGTAAGGAAAAGGTCTACGGTTCGATTCCGTAAGGGGGCTCGTTCAACTGGTTCCGGCGGTGTAGCTCAGTCAGGTAGAGCAAGCGGCTCATAATCGCTGTGTCCCCGGTTCAAGTCCGGGCACCGCTACCATCGAAGTAGCTCAGCTGTTCCAGCTCAGCGAGTCCCTCATTGTTTAGAAAGGCATGTACCCGTGGCCGCCACCGATGTCCGTCCGAAAATCACGCTGGCCTGCCAGGAGTGCAAGCACCGGAACTACATCACCAGGAAGAATCGGCGTAACGATCCCGACCGCTTGGAGATCAAGAAGTTCTGCCCGCACTGCCGTGTTCACCAGGTCCACCGCGAAACGCGCTAGGCAGCAGCACGACGGAGATGTCTCTCGACCCCTCCTTCATCGGCCGGACGTACCCGGCGGTGGCGGTCTATGAGGTTGGCCGGGAGAAGATTCGAGAGTTCGCCGATGCGATCGGCGACCCGAACCCGGTCTATCGTGATCGTGACGTCGCTAGATCGGCTGGGCACCTGGATGTGATCGCGCCCCCGACATTCCCGATCGTGATCACGGCACGGATCGCCGAGCAGGTCATCTTCGATCCGGATCTCGGCCTCGACTACACCAGGGTTGTGCACGGTCAGCAGCGCTTCGTCGTCACTCGACCGATGCGGGCAGGTGACCGGTTGACTGGCGTCCTCACCGTCGACAACATCCAGGCCGCCGCCGGCAATGACCTGATCAGCACCCGGGTAGATGTCACCACCGAAGACGGCGAACAGGTCGTGACTGCCTACTCCATGCTGGTGGCACGCGGAACCTCAGGCGTGAGCAGCAAGTGACGACGGCTCACGGCTGCGCTGCTCCGGATTACGACAGCGTGGACGAGGGGACCGAGCTGCCTCAGATCGACATCAGGATCCGTCGAGCGGACCTGGTCCGCTACAGCGGCGCCTCCGGGGACTTCAACGTGATCCATTGGAACGAGCGGGCGGCTCGCGCCGCTGGTCTGCCGGATGTCATCGCGCACGGGATGTTGACGATGGCCATCACCGCGCGCATCGTCACCGACTGGGTCGGTGATCCTGGCGCGGTGGCGGAGTACGCGGTGCGCTTCTCCCGTCCGGTGATCGTTCCCGATGACGAGGACGGCGCCGAGATCGTGATCACCGCCCGGGTGGCTAAGAAGCTGCCCGACCATCGGGTACGTGTCGACATCGTTGCCCGCTGCGGCGCGGACAAGGTCCTGTCCATGGCGCGCGCCTTCGTCGTCCTCCCTTAGTGCCTGCGTTCGTGACCCGTCCCTGGCGGTACTCCTGCGCGTTCGTGGTCGGGCTCCTGCTGGCTGGATGCGCCCCGGCTCCGGAGGGCCTCAGCTTCCCGCCCGACCCCCCGAGCGCGGACTCCGACGATCCTGCGCCCGCCGACGAGCAGTGTCCATCCAACGCGGTCGCGCCCGCTGAGGATCGTCCAGTGATCGCGTTGGAGTTTTCCCTGGCCGAGAACCTCCGGATCGTCACCGGGTCCGAGACGCTCACCTTCACTCCCGATCTCCCCACCGAGGAGCTCGTCTTCCGGCTCGTACCCAACAGCCCGGTGTCTGCGCCCTTTGGCAACCTACTGACGGTCACCGATGTCACTGGCAAGGAAGTCATCGACTTCGGGTACGAGTCGGCTGATGCCTACCCCACCACCCCCGGTGGATTACTGGTCGTCGACCTGGCCGAGGAGGTGGCGGCCGGGGACATCGTCGAGGTTTCGATCGAGTTCGAACTCGAACTCGGTGACGGCACGTTCGACCGGTTCGGGACCGCCGACGGCGTGTCCTGGTGGGCCAGCGGCTTCCCGCTGTTGGCCTGGGAGCCGGGAGTGGGCTGGAGCAGGGATCCGCTCGTCACCCTGCTCGGGGAGACCTCGAACACTCAGGCGGCCGATACGACGATCAGCGTGGAGGCACCCGAAGACCTCGAAGTACTGATGACCGGAGCCCAGCACCGCCCTGAATCGGCCGGAGACGGGCGGCGAGTCTGGACTTCGAGGGAGACCGCGGCGCGGGATGTGAGCGTGGCCGCCGGGAAGTTCGACACAGCCGACGCTGTGGCCGGCGACACCGAGATCACGGTGGGAGTGCTCCCGGATGCCGAGACTGATGCAGCCGAATTGGCGCAGGAGACGGCATCGATCATCGAGGACCTCGAAGAGTTCTTCGGCCCTTTCCCCTACGACACGCTCTCGATCCCGGTGCTGCCGGACTTCGGCGGCGGTATCGAGTACCCGTCCTCGATCCTGTTGGCCTCGGAAACCCGGGTTGTCCTGGTGCACGAGATCGCGCACATGTGGTTCTACGGGATGATCGGCAACTCGCAGTTTCGCGATCCATGGCTGGACGAGTCCTTCGCCTCCTACGCCGAGGTGCTGGAGGGTTCATCAGAGCTAGACACTGCCGACCTCGACATCCCGGGCGACGTCGGCGATTCGATGAGTGACTTCCTCGATACCGATGAGTACTTCTCCGTCGTCTACGGCAAGGGACGAGCCGCGCTGAGTGCTGCCCGCGAGGCGGTCGGCGCTGACTCGTTCGACGCCGCGCTGCGCTGCTACATCAACGCCCAGGCCTGGCAGATCGCCGTCCCTGAGGACATCGCCACCGCTCTGTCCGACCTACCCGAGGCCATCCAGATTCTCGATGACGCCGGTGCCTTCGGCTGAGTGCTCGGTCCGGTCACCTGCCTTGTGCAGGGTGCCGGTCAGCTCAGTTCGGTCAGGAGCCCTTGGATCCGGGTGATGCCCTCGACTAGATCGTCGTCGCCGAGCGCGTAGGACAACCGGAGGTAACCATCGGTGCCGAAGGCCTCGCCGGGTACGGCGGCGACCTCGACCTCTTCCAGGATCAAGGTGGCCAACTCCGCACTCGTCGTCGGCGTACGACCGCGCAGTTCTCGGCCGAGCAAGGTGCGTATGCAGGGGTAGGCGTAGAAGGCCCCCTGAGGTTCTGGGCAAGCCACTCCCGGGATCACCCGAAGCATGGCCACCATCATCTGACGACGCCGGTCGAAGGCCGACCGCATCATCAGGACGTCGTCCAGCCCGCCATTCAGCGCGGCAAGGGCCGCCGCTTGGGAAACGTTCGCGACATTGGACGTCGAATGCGAGTGCAGGTTGGTCGCGGCGGTGATCACGTCAGGAGGGGCGATCATCCAACCCACCCGCCAGCCGGTCATCGCGAAGGTCTTGGCCACCCCGTTGACGACGACGCACCGCTGGGCCAGCTCCGGAACGACGACGGGCATCGAAACATGCTGGGCATCGCCGTAGACGAAATGCTCGTAGATCTCGTCGGTGACCACCCACAGCCCTTCGCCCAGTGCCCACCGGCCGATCTCGGCGATCTGGTCCGGCGGGTAGACGGCACCGGTGGGGTTACTCGGTGAGCAGAACAGCAGCATCTTGGTGCGGGGCGTGACGTGCGCGGCGAGTTGATCGACGGAGACCAGGTAGCCGGTGCTCTCGTCGGCGACCACGTCGACGGGGACGCCGCCGGCCAGCCGGATCGCCTCCGGATAGGTCGTCCAGTACGGGGCCGGCAGCAACACTTCGTCGCCGGGATCCAGAAGCGCCGCCATCGCCTCGTAGACAGCCTGCTTGCCCCCATTTGTGACCAGTACGTCGTCGCCCTTGCAGACCAGGCCGGAGTTGCGCTGCGTTGCAGCGGCGATCGCCTCGCGAAGCTCGGGCAGGCCGGCCGCGGGCGTGTACCGATGGAAGCGCGGCTGCCGACAAGCCGTAATCGCGGCCTCGACGATGTGCTGGGGGGTGGCGAAATCGGGTTCACCGGCTCCGAACCCGATCACCGGCCGACCAGCGGCTTTGAGCGCCTTGGCCTTTGCATCGACGGCCAGCGTCGCCGACGGTAAAATCGAGCCGACCCGGCGAGATACTCGGGGTTCCCCGATTCCAGTGTGCTCAGTCGGCTTGGTCTGCTCAATCGGCGGTGCGGTTGGTGCGGTGAGGACGGGCTCAGGAGAGGCCATGGGACCTATGTTCGCATGAGGCCTTGCCGGGCAGTGGAAGCGTTCGGGCCTGCCCCCCGTACACTCGTGGGCTTGGGGGTGATGACCCCTTAATCGGCTTGCCCACGATCAGCCCTCGATCCCGGGAGTGTTGACGTACCCGGCCGAGGGGTGTGGCTCAATTGGTAGAGCAGCGGTCTCCAAAACCGCAGGTTGCAGGTTCAAGTCCTGTCACCCCTGCGAAAGAAGGCGACCGGGCCGATCGGCTCATGCGACGCGTTTGACGACAGTGACCTTTTGACGACAGTGACCTTTTGACGACAGTGACCCGCGGATACGAACCGAGACTGGAGTGAGTAGCTAGGTGGCGAGCAATCGAGGCGGACGCCGGCCAGCAGGTCGTGGCCGAGTTGCCGGCGCGCGGAAACGTCCGCCGACCGGAGCACCGGCAGGTCCTACGGATGAATCCTCAGACGCCGCTGAGGTCAGCTCCGACGAG
>JACCUF010000255.1 GCA_013811975.1 Geodermatophilaceae bacterium
TCGTGAACGTCGCCGGACCCTGGGAAGCGGGTCCGAGTCCGGCACGGATCGCTGCGTTGACGGCATCCTTGAACGACAAGCCTCGCTGGCGCATCGCACGCTCAACCAGCAGCCGGGTGTCTGGATCAAGGCTGACGGTAGTACGCACATTTGAATCCTAGCATCACAAGGAGTGATGCATCGATGCACTGTTCAATGGCCCGCACGTAGTTGCACGGTCGGGCACCGCAGAGAGTCCACAGACGGCCGTGCTTCAGCGGTGGGTGTCAGCCAACTCTCGAGGAGGCCTTCACCGGACACTTCGATGACCACCACCGTTTCCTGCTGGTCCGGATGCTGGGCCGGATCGACGCGATCGACGCCGACATCGCCGATGTGGACGCCGTGATCGAGGTTCATCTGGCCCCTTTCGATCGGACGGCCCAACGACTCGATGAGATCCCTGGGATCGGGCCGGTCGCGGCCGCGATCATCACCGCCGAGATCGGCGTCGACATGAGCCGATTCCCCACCGCGGGGCACCTGGCCTCGTGGGCCAAGTTCGCTCCCGGCATCAAGTCCTCGGCCGGGAAGAACAAGGGCAACGGCTCCACCGGGCACGGGAACCGCTACCTGGCCCAGGTCAGATGGGTGGAGACGAAGGGACTCGAACCCTCAACCCCCGCCTTGCAAAGGCGGTGCTCTACCACTTGAGCTACGTCCCCCAATGGCGCCGTCCCGTAAGTGCGCCGTCCCCTAAGTGCGCCGTCCCCTAAGTGCGCCGTCCCCGCACCGCCCGCACCCGCGTACGGGCGGCACGAAAGAGGACTATCCGACCCATCCGGCCCTACCGCCGGGCGGGCGGGGTCGGCCGGGAACCGCCGGTCGAGGTTGCCTCGTGCCAGAGATCAGCCTCCTGGGACGCGGCAGCCTTCTTGCGGAAGGCCAGGAAGCCTCCAACGGCAGCGGCTACGAGTAACAGCTTCTTCATCGTGAACTCGACTCCTCTCGGCACCGGCTCGGCGCGATCAGCGCGCCCAGCCAGGGCATCGACGGCGATCCTGTACGGGGTGAATCCGGGTCGCCGTTGTGGGCCTGGGAGGACTTGAACCTCCGACCTCATCCTTATCAGGGATGCGCTCTAACCGCCTGAGCTACAGGCCCGGATCATGGCACGCCAGGGTACCCCCATGGCCGAGCGTCCTACCCTCCGGTGGGATGGTTGAGGTCAGGGCGGCTATTCGCGCTCGGTGAGCGTGACTTCCAGACCGCCGACCAGGTCAGCCGAGAGGTTGTAGATGTAGGTCGCAATCGTGGCCAGAGCGGTGAACAGCACGATGTTGATGGCCCCGATCACCGCCGCCCCACCGAAGATCAGACTCGGCGTAATCAATTCGGTCGTACTGCCGTCCTCGGCGCCCAGCTGTCCCCAGAGCTTGTTGATCTCGTCAAACACGTTGAGCTGGGACAGGACCCCGTACAGGATCCCCACGGCAACCATCCAGACGAAGAACATGACGACCGAGAGCACCAGCGAGATCTTCAGCGCCGACCAGGTGTCGACGTGGCGCAACTGCAGGCGAGCCTTGCGCGGTCCACGGTCGCCGCGTCGATTGGCGCTGGACTTCTTGGCGACCGGCGGTACGGCGCCAGATTTGGCCGTGGCCGGCGGCGGGGGAACACCCGGCGTCCGGGCCGGGGCTGGGCTCCACGGTTTGTTGGCAACTCCGGTTCTGGCCGCGGGAGGCGTGGTTGTCCGGGCCGCGGGAGACGTGGTTGTCCGGGCCGCAGGAGGCGCGGCTGTTCGGGCCGCGGGAGGCGCGGCTGTTCGGGCCGCAGGAGGCGCGGCTGTTCGGGCCGCAGGAGGCGCGGCTGTTCGGGCCGCAGGAGGCGCGGTTGTTCGCGCGTTTGCGGCGCTGCCGTTGGTCGGGACCGCCGGGGTGGCCGGGCTCGACGTCTTCGGCGTGGACCCGCCGGCGGACTGAGCCCCCTGCTTCGGCGCGCCGGACGCGGCTCCCCCGACGCGCGGGATGGACTGCGTGTGGTCACTCACGCCTCATATCCTCCCACGTCAGACGGCTGACAGGCGATCTGTCCTCCCGGGACGCCAGGTGTAGTCACCGTTTCGGCCACGGCCACCGCCATGGCCAGTCAGGAAGGAGTCGGCGATAGACCGTCGCCTCGGTCTTGCCGCCCGCAACCGCGCCAGACATGCTGCAGCGGTGGCAGCTGAAACTCCGGAACCTTTGCGCCTTATCTCCTATGGCCGAGCGACCCTGCGGGTGCTCGCCGAATCCCAGGGACTGTCCATCGGGGAGATGGACGTGCCGGCTGGATTCCTCTCGCCGCCGCCCGCCATCCACAACGGGTTCGACGAGGCGATCTACGTGGTCAGCGGGCAGCTCACGGTGGTCAAGGGACATGATCACGCCCGGAAAGTCACCGCCGGCGGGCTGTTCCTGATCCCTCGGGGCACCCGACATGCCTTCGCCAACGAGACCGACGAACCCGCGCACATTCTCGGCATGTGGAGTCCGGGCAGTGCACTGAGGTTCGTGACAGACATCGGGGCTGCGCTACCTGCCAGCGGCTACCCCGACCTCGCGGTGCTCGGTGACGTCTATCGTCGCCACCACAGCGAACTCGCTGTCTAGGGCGACCCGTGGACATCAACGGACTTCAGACCCCTGCGCTGCTGGTGGAGCAAAGCCTGCTACAAGGGAACCTGGACACGATGTCCGAGGCACTGCCTGGCCCACGGTTGCGACCGCACATCAAAGCGCACAAATGCACCGCCCTCGCTCGAGCGCAG
>JACCUF010000279.1 GCA_013811975.1 Geodermatophilaceae bacterium
CGAACGGTTCCACGAGAGCGAAGGGCATACCGACGCCTTCCTCGAGGCCCGAGATGCAGAATCCCGCGGCCAGAAGGTCCCGGCTTCTGGAAGGAGCTCCCGATGACCACCGACAAGGAAGACCACGGTCGCGAAAGCCCAGACGTCCCGGCCCGACACGTCACGGGTGAGGGTGCGGCGGGTCAGACACCGCGCCTGGTTGTGTCCTGGCTGATCGTCGGACTGCCGCTGGCGTACGGGATCTATCAGACGATCAGCCGCACGCTGCCGCTCTTCGGCGGCTGACGGTTCGGGAGAGCGGCGTCGAGTCGGCACAGACGCGCCGCCCAGCGTGACTGGCGATGCAGCACATGCCTCTCCAACGCCGTCCGAATCGAACCCTGGCCGGTGGACGACGAGGATGGTCGGCATGAGGCTCTACGCACAGACGCCGTTGCACCGGACTCGCCAGCAACTCGGAGATCTGACCTTGCTGGCCTGGTGTATCGCCTAGATTCTGATTGCCGGTTTCCTGCACGGTCTGGTCAGCGACCTGGCAGGACCGGGTCGCTTGTTGGAAGATGCTGGCTGCGGCTTGACCGACAGCATGAACGAGGTGAGCGCGGCTGTCGGGGACGTTCCGATCGCTGGCGACGCGCTGCAGGCCCCCTTCGACCTGGCCGGAGGGGTAGGAGACGGCCTTCGAGAAGCTGGGCAGACGCAGCAAGACGTCGTCGCCACGCTGGCGTTCTGGCTCGCCCTGGTGATCGCGGTCCTGCCGATCGGATGGGCGCTGTTCCGCTGGCTCCCAAGCCGGGTGTGGTGGATCCGGGAGGCGTCTGCGGCCCGGCGAATGATCTATGACGTGGAGTTGTTCGCGCTGCGAGCGCTGGTCAATCGCCCGCTGAGGGAACTGGCGAGTGTCGGGCCTGCGCCTGCGGCGGCCCTGCGGTCCGGTGAGAACACGATGATCCTCGCCCTAGCGCGGCTGGAACTCGCCGCACTGGGGCTTCGCCCGCCCGTTGCGCCAACCGAAGGGTCGGCCAGGCTGTCGTGACCTGGTGGGACAGGGTCACGGGCGTGCGTGACGTCGCCGATGTCCGGCTCGCTCGCGGATCTGGTTCAGTGAGGCGTGACCCGGTCAGGGCGTGGTGACGGCTCCGAACAAGCGCGGGAGGGTCTCGGTCCATGCGGTACGAAGGTCGGCGAGCGGGATCGAGGTGACGCCCTCGATCGCCAACTGGTCACCGCCGGCCGTCCCCAACCTGGTCATCAGGATCTCGGCTACGGCGCAAGCGGCTTCGAGTGCAGCCAGCCCGTCCAGCGTCCCCGCCACCAGGACCCGGCCAGAGGACTCTGCGAACAGGGCCACGAACAGATCCCCAGGCAGCCGGATCTGCGCGCCCACGCCGTACCGGAGCACCGACTCGGTCAGCGTGGCCGCAAGCCCGCCGTCGGAGACGTCGTGAGCCGCGGTCAGCCACTGGTGTGCGGCAGCCTGAGCCAGGACGGCGGCCAGCTGGGCCTCCGCGGCCAGGTCGACGGTCGGGGGAAGTCCACCGAGATGACCGTGCATGACCCCCGCCCACTGCGAACCGCCGAACTCCGCGCGCGTCTGGCCGAGGAGGGCGATCTGTTCTCCGGCCACACGGCCCAACCCCTGTCGCAGCCGAAGGCGTACGTCGTCCAGAACGCCGAGCACCCCGATCACCGGGGTCGGGTGGATTGCCACGTCACCCGTCTGGTTGTAGAAGCTGACGTTGCCGCCGGTGACCGGAAGCCCGAGTTCCCGGCAGGCATCGGCGATTCCACGGATGGACTCGGAGAACTGCCACATCACCGCGGGTTCCTCAGGGCTGCCAAAGTTGAGGCAGTCGGTGATGGCTATCGGGGTAGCACCGGTAGTCGCCACATTGCGGTAAGCCTCGGCGACGGCGAGTTGCGCCCCGACGTACGGGTCGAGCCGTCCGTACCTTCCGTTGCCGTCGGTGGACAAGGCGATCCCGCGATGGGTCTGCTCGTCGATCCGCAGGACGCCGGCATCCTCGGGCTGGGACAGGACCGTGTTGCCGCGGACGTAGCTGTCGTACTGCTCGGTCACCCAGCTCTTGTCGGCCAGGTTGGGATGAGCGATCAAGCGCAGCATCGTGTCCCGCAGTTCGTCCGGTGACGAGAGACGGGGTAGCCGATCGGGGTCGTCGGCCTGCAGGTCGTCCTGATCGGGCGGTCGAGACAGCGGTCGCTCGTAGACCGGACCGTCGTGAGCGACCGTGCGTGGAGGTACGTCGACGATCTGTTCACCCCGCCATTCCACGGTGAGTCGGCCGGAGTTGTTCACCGTCCCGATGACGGCTGCCAGTACCTCCCATTTGGCGCAGATTTTCAGAAACTGGTCGACCTTGTCCGGTTCGGCAATGGCGCACATACGCTCCTGCGACTCGCTCATCAGGATCTCTTCGCACGTCATCGTCTGGTCGCGCAACGGCACTTCGTCCAGGACGACATGCATTCCACCAGCTCCGGCGCTGGCTAACTCCGTTGTGGCACAGGACAACCCGGCGGCGCCGAAGTCTTGGATCCCGACCACCAAGTCGCCGGCGAAGATCTCCAGGCAGCATTCGATCAGCAGCTTCTCGGTGAACGGGTCCCCGACTTGCACCGACGGCCGCTTGGTCGGCTTCTGGTCGTCGAAGGTTTCCGAGGCCAGGATGCTGGCGCCACCGATCCCGTCCGGACCGGTCCGTGACCCGAAGATGATCACCGCGTTACCGGGTCCAGGAGCCCTGGCCAACTTGATGTCCTCGTGCCGCATCACCCCGACGCACAACACGTTGACCAGCGGATTGCCCGCGT
>JACCUF010000323.1 GCA_013811975.1 Geodermatophilaceae bacterium
TCGCCGTAGCGGTCTTCGTGGCCAATGGAGGATCCTCGGAGAGCGAGTCGACCGGCGGCGAAGTATCGGCCCCGATCGGGCGGGCGATCATGGAAGCAGTCATCGGGAACGGGCCATGAGCGCAGCGATTATCGCGGAGCGGGCTCGATGAGCCTGAGGACCGGCGTTCGGCTCGGAGACCGTTACGAGCTGGTCGGCCGTATCGCTGTGGGTGGCATGGGCGAGGTTTGGCGGGCGCGGGACACGACCTTGCAGCGCACCGTGGCCGTCAAGGTCCTGCGCAGCGAGTTCACCGGTCACGCAACGTTTCTCAGCCGCTTTCGTACCGAGGCCCGCAACACCGCAATGCTTTCGCACACCAACATCGCTCAGGTCTTCGACTACGGCGAGGCGATGGCCGAGGGTGAGCATGTCGCCTACCTAGTGATGGAGTTGGTCGACGGCAAGCCGATATCAGCGGTCCTGGGCAATGGCACCCGGCTCGCACCTTCGCGAGTGTTGGACATCCTGGGCCAGACTGCGGCCGGGTTGGGCGTGGCTCACCGCGCGGGCGTCGTGCATCGGGACGTGAAGCCGGCCAACCTCATCCTGCGCCCCGATTGGGTCGTCAAGATCACCGACTTCGGGATCTCCCGGGCAACCGACCACGTACCGCTCACCGGCACCGGCATGGTTGTAGGAACGGCGCAGTACCTGTCGCCCGAGCAGGCGATGGGTCGCCCGGTCACTCCAGCCTCAGACGTTTATGCCCTCGGTGTTGTGGGGTACGAGGCACTGGCCGGGCGCCGACCCTTCGACGGGGAATCCTCGGTCTCGGTGGCGCTGGCCCACGTCAACCAGCAGCCTGCCCCGCTGCCCTCAGACGTACCCGGCCCGATCCGCGACCTGATTCTGCGGGCGATGGCCAAGGATCCCCGACATCGCTTCCCCGACGGATCCGCGTTCGCCGGCGCCATCCGTGCGGTGTCCCAAGGCCGGTCGCTGCCCACCCGTGTGGGTTGGGCTCCACTGGCCGGGCACGGCGCGACTGCGACCCGAGTGTTTCCGCCCGGTGCGGCGGCGGCCGGTGGGGGCGCGGCGCGCGGTGGAAAGCCGCCTACAGCACGAATGCCAGCGGTCCAGCCGCTCAGGACGCGGCCGCCGAGTCGACCGATCAGCTATGTCGGGCGACCGCGATCGCCGGAAAGGTCACGCACAGGTCAGTACGCCGCTGTCCTGGTCCTGGTCGCGCTCCTGATCGGCGGTGGACTGCTCGCGGTCTATTTCACCCAGAGCGTCGACGACAACGGTCGGACCGTGACGCCCACCGACAGCGTCGTTTCGTCTGTGGCGAGTCCGGATGGGGGAGCAGAACGCGGCGGCAGCGAAACACCTGCCGAGGAGCCGGCTCCCGAGCCGGAGCCGGGGCCGGAGCTCATTTCGATTGACACAGCCTCCTACATCGGTCGGCCGGTCGATGATGTCCAAACCGAGTTGGAGGCACTGGGACTGGACGTCGAGACCGAAAAGGTCGAGGTAACCGCCGAGCGGCTGCAGGCCGCCGGCCTCGCCGATCAGCCCTTCGACGAGGATGACGTCATAGCCACCATTCCTACCCAGACACAGGTTCCGGCCGACTCCACGGTCACGGTGTTCTACGCGAGGAAGGACTACGTGCCGGGAGACGGGAACGGGAACGGTGGCGATGACTGACCGGCAGGACGCCACTGAAGGGTGGAGCGCGTGACGACACCCCGGATGTTGGGTCAGCGGTACGAGGTGGGTGAAGTTCTCGGTCGCGGTGGGATGGCCGAAGTGCATCGCGGCCGCGACATCCGCCTGGGCCGCGAGGTCGCCATCAAGGTGCTGCGCAACGACATCGCGCGGGATCCGACATTCCAGGCCCGCTTTCGTCGTGAGGCCCAGGCCGCCGCCTCGCTCAATCATCCCGCCATCGTGGCGGTCTACGACACCGGTGAGGACTCGGTCGCAGTCGGGGACGTCCCGTACATCGTCATGGAGTACGTCGAGGGCCGCACCTTGCGCGACGTCCTGAAGGACGAGGGCGTGATGGAGGTCAAGGCGGCGATGTCCTTCGCCGCCGACATCTGCGCCGCTCTGGACTTCAGCCATCGCAACGGGATCGTCCATCGTGACGTCAAGCCAGGCAACGTGATGATCACCCCAGCGGGTGCCGTGAAGGTGATGGATTTCGGCATCGCCCGGGCGGTGACGGACAGTTCGGTCACGATGACCTCGACGGCCGCAGTGATCGGCACGGCCCAGTACCTTTCGCCCGAGCAGGCCCGCGGGGAGAGCGTCGATGCCCGCTCGGACGTCTACTCCGCCGGTTGCCTGCTCTTCGAACTCGTGACTGGCGGACCGCCGTTCACCGGGGACTCACCGGTTGCCGTGGCCTACCAGCACG
>JACCUF010000341.1 GCA_013811975.1 Geodermatophilaceae bacterium
CCTCGATCGCGTCGGGGAACCCGGTGAGTCCGTCGCAGCACACGATCAGCGCGGCAACCTTCTTGCGATCTTGGTAGGACACGTACCGCATCGCTGCCCGGATCAGGTGGACCACGCAGGTCTGCACGGTGGCTCGGGGCCAGGTCGCCTCGATCGCGTCGGGGAACCCGGTGAGTCCGTCGCAGCACACGATCAGCACGTCCTTGACGCCGCGGTTGGCGAGCTCGGCGCACACTCCGGCCCAGAACTTTGCGCCCTCGGTGGCCTGGACCCAGATCCCGAGCACATGCTTGATCCCGTCCAGGTCCACGCCGACGGCGATGTGGGCGTGCCGGTTGCGGACCTGGTGGCCATCGCGGACCTTCACCACCAAGGCGTCGAGGTAGACGATCGGGTAGATCTCCTCCAACGGCCGGTTCTGCCACTCCCGGACCTCGTCGAGCACGCCGTCGGTGATCTTGGAGATCGTCTCCCGCGACAGCTCGGTGCCGTAGGTGCGTTGCAGGTGGTAGCCGATGTCACGCACCGTCATCCCGCCCGCGTAGAGGCTGATAATGACCTCGTCCAGCCCACCGACGTCGCGCGAACCCTTAGCCTGAATCCGTGGATGGTTAGTTGGTCGTTCGGCGGGTTGAACGTGGAAGTGCCTTCTGGATAAGGAGAATCGGGAGTGTCGAGTTCCTGATCCAACGAATCCAAAAGGCACTGAGAGTGAAACTACCTCATGGGTGGTCGCGGGCCACGCCGATGTTCGATGACGAGAACCTGGTGTCGTGCACGGGGCTGGTGCCGGTGATGGCGTTGGCTGAGCAGGCCGGGCTTTCGGAGCTGGTTGATCAGCGGGTTGTGTTCAAGACGACGAGGGTGGCGTCGGCGGCGGTGAACCCGGCGGGCAAGGTGACCTCGATCATCGCCGGGATGGCGGCGGGCGCGGACAGCATCGAGGATCTGGAGGTGATCCGCTCCGGTGGGATGCCGCGGTTGTTCAGCGAGGTCTATGCGTCGGCGACGTTGGGTCAGTTCTTACGGGAGTTCACCCATGGCCACACCTTGCAGTTGGCCTCGGTGTTGAGGGCGCATCTGGTGAGTCTGGCCGCTCGCACCGACTTGTTGCCCGATATCGGTGAGCAGGCGTTCGTTGACATCGACTCGCTGCTGCGTCCGGTCTACGGGCATGCCAAGCAGGGCGCGAGCTTCGGGCACGCCAAGGTAGCCGGGCGTCAGGTGCTGCGCCGGGGACTGTCGCCGCTGGCGACCACGATCAGCACACCCTCGGCTGCGCCGGTGATCGCGGGCATCCGGCTCCGCGCCGGCAAGGCCGGCTCCGGACGGGGCGCGGAGTCGATGGTCACCGAGGCCATCCGCACCGCCCGCGCCGCCGGCGCGAGCGGCGAGATACTGGTGCGCGGTGACTCGGCCTACGGCACCAGCGCCGTGGTCGGCGCCTGCCTACGCGCCGGCGTGAGGTTCTCGGTCGTCTTGGCCAAGAACGCCGCGGTGACCCGGGCGATCGGCACCATCGCCGAGGATGCCTGGAGGCCGGTGCATTACCCCGGCGCGGTGGTCGACCCCGACACCGGTGAGCTGATTTCTGATGCCGAGGTCGCCGAGACCACCTACACTGCGTTCGCCTCCACCAGCGGTCCGGTCACCGCCCGCCTGATTGTGCGCCGGGTCCGGGACCGCAACAAGCTCGATGAGCTGTTCCCGGTCTGGCGCCACCATCCGTTCTTCACCAACAGCGCCGAGTCGACCACCGCCGCCGACATCACCCACCGCCGGCACGCAATCATCGAGACCGTGTTCGCCGACCTAATCGATGGCCCGATCGCCCACATGCCCTCAGGTCGCTTCTCAGCCAATTCTGCTTGGGCCCTCTGCGCGGCGATCACGCACAACCTGCTCCGCGCCGCCGGCACCTTGACCAGCCGGCCCCACGCCGTCGCACGCGGCGCGACCCTGCGCCGTCAGATCATCACCGTGCCCGCACGCCTAGCCAGACCCCAACGGCGTCCGATGCTGCACCTGCCAGCGCACTGGCCCTGGGCGCAACAGTGGACCACCCTCTGGCGCAACGTGTTCACACCCGCGACCGGACCACCGGCCACCGCCTGAACTGACCATCCGCCGCCCAGGCCCAACCGAGGAACCCATCGTGGAAGAGCTGGACAGACCAGCAGAACAACCCTGCCCACACTCAGCCGACCCTCGCCAAACCGGAATCGCAGACATCAACCCAACGGCTCCACGGATTGAGGTTTAGGCCCGCCGGCGGGATCCGCGTGGACGACCTCCGCCGTGGTGAAGAGAAGTCCTCACGCTTCCGGCCCACGCCGCCTGATGAACAAGCGGTGGCTGCACGTGCGCGCTGACGTGACCGAGGACGTTCTCGACCGGGCTTGCGCGGGCGAGCACTCGGCACCCAGCGCGACATCTCGCCACAAC
>JACCUF010000382.1 GCA_013811975.1 Geodermatophilaceae bacterium
GCGTCTGAGTACCCGGATCGCATACGGGAGCCGCTCCACCGCCAACCTAATCGCCCTCTGCCTCCTCGACCGCGGCGGCCACTGCCCACCCTCTCCCCGGTCGACCGGTCGCCGCATGACCCACAGATCCAGCCGGAGCCAGACCGGGCTCAACCGGTCGTCGCAACACCAGCTTGTTGAGCTAAGAGTAGGTGCTCGTTGAGGGCCTCTGCTGGCGTCTTCCAACCGAGTGTCTTGCGGGGCCTGTCGTTCAGTGCGGTGGCGACGGCCTCGATTTCCTCGGCGCTCCATCGCGACAGGTCGGTGCCTTTCGGGAAGTACTGGCGCAGCAGGCCGTTGGTGTTCTCGTTCGTGCCGCGTTGCCATGGGCTCTGGGGGTCGGCGAAGTAGACCGGGACTCCGGTCTCGATCTTGAACTGGGCGTGCTGGGACAGTTCTTTGCCGCGGTCCCAGGTCAGCGAGCGTCGCAGCTGCTCGGGCAGCGTGGTGATCGTGGTAGCAAGCGCGTTCTTCATCGTGACCGCGCCGTAGCCGGCAAGAGCGGGCCCGTTCTTGGTCCGCGGGATGATGCCGTAGCCGTCCTCGCGGGGCAGGTGGATGAGCATCGTGAACCTCGTCGTGCGCTCCACCAGCGTGCCGATCGCCGAGCGCTGCAACCCGATGATCAGGTCGCCCTCCCAGTGACCGGGAACAGCTCGGTCGTCGGCCTCTGCGGGACGTTCGCTGATCAACACTTCCGCAGTGACATGCCCCCATGCCTGCTGCCGTGTCCGGGCGCGAGGAACTCGCAGCGCCCGCCCGGTCCGCAGGCAGGTGACCAGCTCACGCTGCAGCGCACCACGGCCTTGGACGTAGAGCGCCTGGTAGATCGCCTCGTGCGAGATCCGCATGGACTCATCATCAGGGAACTCAATCGGCAGTCGGCGCGCGATCTGCTCCGGGCTCCACGCGGTGACCCACCGGCGATCTCCACGGTGGGGCTTGTTCCGTCCCTTCCACTGCGGCCCCGGCGGTCCGGCCACTTGTTTGCCTCCCGGAGTTCGGATGACGCCCGACAACCGGTCCTGGACGTGCTGGCGAAGCAGGTCGTTGGCGGCCAGCTTGGCGATCCTCGGTCGCCGGGCCCGACGCTCGGCATGCCACTGCGCGACCGATGCCTTGTAGTCAAGGCGGTAGGTCCGGGTCGACGCGTTGCGACGCAGCTCCCGCGAGACCGTCGACGGATCTCGCCCAAGCCGGCGAGCGATCTCGCGCACGCCGAGGTGTTGTGCGTGCCAGATCGCGATGTCCTCACGTTCGGCGAAGGACAAGTACCGGCCCGAAACAACGGGAGGCAGGGCAGGATTCACGCCGCCAGCGTGGCGGAACCACCGGAACGCGACCGGCGCCGACACACCGGCCTCAACGGCAGCGTCCTCGGTCATCACCCCACGCGCGACCGCCGCCCAGAACCGGACTCGGTCCTCACGCCACGCCACCGTGGGCCGTCCCGGCGACGGAATCTGCCCCCGATACTGACGAACCTTCTGCTGCCGCGTCCCATAAGCCATCGCGCCACCTCCAGATCAAGGTGTTGCGACGACCAGTTGAATCCACCCAGTTCCGCGCACGCAAGTACGTCCTGACCCTCAGCAGCGCCGGCCTGCGAGGAAGCATGGGCCGCGTCGGGGCGGCCGGGGACAACGCCGCCATGGAAAGCTTCTTCGCGCTCCTGCAGAAGAACGTCCTGAACCGGCGCACCTGGGCCACCCGCGAACAACTCCGCCTCGCGATCGTGACCTGGATCGAACGGACCTACCACCGCCGCCGGCGCCAGGAACGCCTCGGCAGACTCACCCCGATCGAGTTTGAGACGATCTACACGACCACCCCTCAGACGGCCACCGCCGCCTGACCAGAAGTGTCAACCAGACCGTGAGCAGTCCCCTTGTCGAGGAGTCTTGCTAGTGCCCTGCGTTTGAGATGTCTTTACGGTTTGCTCCGTTGAGGATGTGGTCGGCGGTCTTGGTCCAGACGAAGGGGTGGCAGCGGTCGTTCCAGCCGTCGATGAAGGAACGAATCT
>JACCUF010000395.1 GCA_013811975.1 Geodermatophilaceae bacterium
CCGGATGGGATTCGCGGCCTCGAAGGGGACCTGCGTTGATCGTTGGATCAATGCGGCTCTCTTCGAGGCGGAATACCGCCCTGGACCTGGGCAACCATGCTGAAGACAGAGTTCTCCTCGTCGGCACGGAAATCGGGCGCGAGGACAGGCGCCCCCAGGAACCGAGGCCGGTAGGAGGCAGCCCACGTCATGCCGTCAGCGTTGCCGATGGCGTTGGTCTTGGTGATCACGGGCTTCCTCCTTCCAGACGGACCGGACGCGCGCCGGACGTACGCGCAGGAGCGAGAGTATGCCTGGTCTTCGACCGGCCGCAATCCAATTACCGAGAACTTTCGATAGCTGTCTGAAAATCAGGTGACTCGCCGCTGACTACGGCAAGGACGGCGCCCCCGTAGCGCTCCCATTTGGTCGGTCCGACCCCGCTGACCATGCGCAGCTGAGCCTCGGTTCGCGGCCGGCTCTCGGCGATGGCGATCAGGGTCGCGTCGGAGAAGATCACGTAGGCCGGCACCGACCCAGCCTTGGCTTGATCTGCTCGCCAGACGCGTAGCCGCTCGAAGATCTCGGCATCGCCGGGCTCCAGGTCGGCACGTCGTTGCTTGCTGGCCGACTTGCGGCGCCGGTCCCCCAGGTCGTGTTCTCCGTCGAGGGTGGTCAGGAAGCGGCTGCGTCGGCGGTTGCCCGATCCACCGGCTTGCCGGGAGCGGTGCCAACTCAGGGCCAGTCGTTCCCGGGCCCGGGTCAGCGCGACGTAGAGAAGTCGACGTTCCTCCTCGATCTCCTCCGCCCGCTTGGCGTGGGCAATCGGCATCAGTCCGTCGACCAGCCCGACGCAGAACACCGCATCCCACTCCAGTCCCTTGGCCGAGTGCATGGAGGCCAACGTGACTCCGGGTACGGCCGGCGCGTGCTGGGCGGCAGCGCGGCCCTCCAGTTCGGTGACCAGATCGCTGAGCTGTGCCCCGGATGCCGTAGCTGACATCTCGAGCGCGAGATCGACCAGCGCGGCCAGCGAACCCCACCGTTCCAACGCAGCACCCGAACTGGGCGCGTCGTCAGCGACCCAGCCCATTGAGGTCAGGACGTCACGGACGGCACTGGGCAGCGGCGACGCCCCCGCAACGGCAGTTGCACGCGGCTCGGGCTGGCACTCTCCGCCCGGCTGCGTGGGCTCGGGGAGGCAGTAACGCTCCTCCGAGCGTGCGGCTGCGCGCAGCAGGACCAGCGCCTGGCGTACCTCCGGCCGGTCGAAGTACCGCTGTCCCCCGTGCAGGACGTACGGGACACCGGCTTGGGCAAGCGCAGCCTCGTAGGCGGCCGAGGCAGCATTGATCCGGAACAGCACCGCAATCTCGGCGGGTGGGAGACCTTCGGCGATCAGGGCCAGGCACTGTGCCGCGACGGATGCGGCTTCGGCCGGCTCGTCGGCCAGTTCGGAGATCGTGGGGACCGGGCCGTCGGGTCGTTGCCCGACCAAGCCCATGCCAACGGTCTCCCGCTCGGTGCTGCGGCTCATCAGCCGATTGGCCAACCCGACTATCTGCGGGGTGGAGCGGTAGTCACGGTGCAACCGGATGACTTCGGCGTTGGGGAAGCGCTTCGTGAACTGCAGCAGGTAATTCGGGCTGGCTCCGGTGAAGGAGTAGATCGTCTGCCGTGGATCTCCCACCACGCACAGGTCGTCGCGATCGCCCAGCCAGACATCGAGTAGCCGCTGTTGCAGCGGGTTGACGTCTTGGTACTCGTCGACCACGAAGTACCGATAGCGGGCACGAACCTCGGCACAGACGTCCCGGTGCGACTCGAGGGAGTAGGCCGTGACCAGGAGCAGATCCTCGAAATCCAGGGCACCCTGATCGGACTTGGATTGCTCGTAGCGGGCGTAGGCAGCGCCGACTTTCCCAAATTCCAGTGGTGCGTGCCGATCGGCATCAGCGGCCCGCTCTCGGTAGTCTTCCGGTGCGATCAGGCTGGTCTTGGCCCATTCGATCTCGCCGGCCAGATCACGTACCAACGCCCGATCGGGGTGCGCCCCTACCGCCGACGCGGCTGCGGCGACCAGCCGGGCCTTGTTCTCGATCAGCGGCGGGATCGGTCCACCGAGCACCCGAGGGGCGAAGTACTTGAGCTGGGCCAGCGCGGCCGCGTGAAAGGTCCGAGCGCTTACCCCGTCCGCGCCGAGCTGGCGCAGCCTGGAGCGGAGTTCACCTGCGGCGCGGGCGGTGAAAGTGACCGCCAGGACCTGTCCGGCGGCGACCTGCTCGGTGGCGACGGCGTGGGCAATGCGATGGGTGATGGTCCGGGTCTTGCCTGTGCCGGCCCCGGCAAGGATGCACACCGGCCCGTGGAGGGCCAGTGCCGCTCGCTGCTGCTCGGGGTCCAGGCTGACCATCACGTTCACGCCTGGATCCTCGCAGCCCGCACCGACGCAGTCCGGTCCCGGGCACTCCGGACAACGATGCCGGTCGGCTGTGGAAAGGGGGGAAGAGATAGGCGGGAGGCAGCGTTGTTGGCAGCACCACAGACCACGATGGAAGGACTCCGATGAGCGCTCCGCAGGTGACCATGTACACGACCAGCTATTGCGGTTACTGCGTCCGCCTCAAGCGTCACCTGAAGAACGAAGGCATTGCCTTCGCCGAAGTCAACATCGAGACCGACTCCGCCGCGGCGGATCTGGTCGAGAAGGCAAATGGTGGCAACCAGACGGTTCCCACGCTGATCTTCGCCGACGGCACCGCGCTGACGAACCCGACGATCGAGCAGGTCAAGTTCCAGCTCGCCGCCTGACCCGTCT
>JACCUF010000406.1 GCA_013811975.1 Geodermatophilaceae bacterium
CCCCTTGGGGCCGAGGGTCACCTTGACGGCATCGGCGAGAATGTTCATTCCTCGCTCGAGGCCGCGGCGCGCCTCTTCGTCGAACGCGATCATCTTGGCCATGCGGTGTGGTCCTCCATGGATGGACTCTCTGCGGTCGGAGTGGCGCCCGCGACGGACGGCCCCCTCGCCTACGGCACTCCTTGCGCACCGCGGCTGACGGCCTCACCAACCGACCATTGGATTAGCACTCAACAGGGTCGAGTGCCAACTCCGAGTCTGGCACTCGAGTGGGTCGAGTGCAAGCGCGGGCGTCAGCCCGCCCGGATTCTTGTCCCGTACCGCCGGCCCCGTACCGAACGAGCCCGCAGCCCTGGCCTGGGATGTGGCACCGGGTACCCGAGTCCAAACAGGAGGAGACATGACGAAGGGCCCCTTCCTTTCGGAAAGGGCCCTTCGCTAGGTCAAGAAGTCAGGCGAGCCGTACAGCGTCGGCCTGTGGACCCTTGTCTCCCTGGACGACCTCGAACTCGACGCGCTGTCCCTCGTCGAGGCTCTTGTAGCCATCCATGCTGATCGCGGAGTAGTGAACGAAAACGTCCTGTCCACCATCCACGGCGATGAAGCCGAAACCCTTTTCGGCGTTGAACCACTTCACTGTGCCTTGTGCCACGTGATATCTCCCACGTTCTGTTGCGAGGCCCGCCTGCCCCTTTGGGAGGCGGGGGTCTTGCTCTTGCGCTCGCGAACACGAACGAGGAACGACGACCGAGGCACAACGCTACCGGAACAAGGTCGTCTGACCAGAGGCCGCACCTACTAATTTTCCGCGGCGTCGGTTTGAGTGCCTCGCCGAGAACCAGGATCCGCCGTCCCATGACCGCTTTGCCTACCCCGTGCGCCGACCCGCCGATGCACTGTACGGCGCGTCGTGGCCTGCGGTAGGCAAAGGTGGATACCGGCGGCCAGATGAGCTGCCGCCGCCGGCTCAAGCGGCCCGGCCGAGAGCAGCTCGGAGCCGAGCCGCCGTAGCCCGGGCCGCCGCCGGTTTCCAGATGTCGTCCCAGGTCCAGCGGACGACCCGGATGCCCAGTGCCTCGATCCGCTCCTGCCGTAACTTCTCGGCGTGCAGGTCGGCAAGTGCGGCGTACTTTCCGAGTCCGTCGGCTTCACCGGCGACCCGCGGCTCCTCCCACCAGAAGTCGGTTCGCGCGATGAAACGTTGCCCGGATCGCACGACGAACTGGGTCACGGGCGCCGGAATGTCGTGCGCGGAGAAGAACATCCGGGACAGCGACTCCAGCGCCGACTCGGCTGCGGGGTCAGTCAGTTTCACCGCCGAGGCAGCTCGCCGAATCCACGGCCAGCCCCGGCAGTCGGCGAGCACCTCCTCCAGCTGCTCGAGCCGTACCCGGCCAGAATGCCGGGCCGCATCCATGGCGACCACCCCGTCCCGCAGGGACAGTGCCCGAGTGAGGTCGACCAAGGTCCTTGCCACCGTCGTCACCGGCAGGCCGTTCGCCTCGCTGACGTGCCAGCGCGGCAGCCCGGCCCGATGAACGTGGATGCCGTCCAGGTCTTTGTGACCGCGCTGACCTGGGCGCACCGTGAGCACCGTCTGCGTTGCGTCCGGTTCGCGGAGCAGGTCGAGACCGTGGAGGGCGGCGGCGCTGCCATGGCTGACCACCCCCCGGCTCCCGATGGCCAGGAGAGCCGCACCGATCCGAACGCTGGCGCCACCGTCGGCCTCGGCGT
This sequence comes from Geodermatophilaceae bacterium, assembly GCA_013811975.1. Classification (GTDB taxonomy): domain Bacteria; phylum Actinomycetota; class Actinomycetes; order Mycobacteriales; family Geodermatophilaceae; genus JACCQS01. The sequence continues at coordinate 1,735 of JACCUF010000406.1, forward strand.
ACACCCCGCGGCGGATCGGTTCCCAAGCACCGCGGCGCGCCAGGTAGCCGATCTCGGACTGCAGCAGGCCGACAGCCAGTGCCTGCGCCCGGGTGACCACGCCCCCCTGCAGGTCCGCGATCGATCCAAGCGGCAGATCCACTGGAGCAGGTTCCCCCAGCGCGAGTCATCGGCGCTGACGCTGTCCCCAGGCAGATCTGCCTTTGCCTACCTGGGACGCCGACTCGCTGCGGCCAGGCTCGGCGCGTCCGCGCCTGCGGTAGGCAAAGGCGCGTTCGAAGGTGCGGTGCCGGCCGAAGTGCGGAGCAGATCAGTCGAGCAGGCCGGCCTCGCGGGCTGACCGCAGAGAGGGCTTGATCGTCACCGTGGGTCCGACCACCTCGGCGACCGGATCGAGCGTCTTCAGACCGTCGCCGGTGTTGAGGATGACGGTCTCTCCCGCCGGGTCGAGGGCGCCGTCGGCGAGCAGCTTCTGCAGACAGGCGACGGTGACTCCACCCGCGGTCTCACCGAAGACCCCGGCCGTACGGGCAAGGATCCGGATGCCCTCGACGATTTCAGCATCGCCGACGTGCACGATCGAGCCACCCGTACGGCGGATCGCGTCGAGAGCGTATGGACCATCGGCGGGGTTGCCGATGTTCAGCGACTTCGCGATGCCGGTCGGCTTGACCGGCCGCACCACGTCGGCACCCTCGGCGAAGGCGGTCGCGATCGGCGGACAACCGGAGGACTGGGCCCCGAAGATCTTCCACGGGGTGTTCTCGACCAACCCCGCGGCAACCAGCTCGCGGAATGCCTTGTCCACCTTGGTCAACAGCGAGCCGGAGGCGACCGGAATGACGACCTGGGCCGGAATCCGCCAGCCGAGCTGCTCGGCGAGCTCGTACCCGACGGTCTTGGATCCCTCGGCGTAGTACGGCCGGACGTTCTGGTTGACGAACGCAGTGTCCTCGAACTCGTCGGTCTCCTGCAATTCGGAGGTGAGCCGGTTCACGTCATCGTAGGAGCCTTCGACGGCGACCAACCGCCCGCCATACACCGCGGTCTGCACGATCTTGCCCGGCTCGAGGTCGCTGGGGATGAACACCGTGGATTCCCAGCCCGCCCGGGCCGCGTGTGCAGCGACCGAGTTGGCAAGGTTGCCGGTCGAGGCGCAGGCAAGCCGGCGGAAACCGAAGCCGTTGGCAGCGGTCGCCGCCATCGAGACGACCCGGTCCTTGAAGGAGTGAGTCGGGTTGGCCGAGTCGTCCTTAACCCATACCGAGTTCATCCCGAGTTCGGCGGCAAGGCAAGGCGCGGCGATGAGTGGGGTCAGGCCGGGATTGAGGCTGATCCGGCTCTCCGGGACCTGACCGACCGGGAGGAACCCGACGTAGCGCCACAGGTTCGTGGGCCCGGACTCGATCTGCTCACGGCTGACCGAGGCCAGGAGAGCTTGGTCGTAGTCGACTTCGAGCGGCCCGAAGCAGGCAGCGCAGGCGTGGATCGGGGTGAGCGGGTACTCGGCGCCGCAGTTGCGGCACACCAGCGCGGTGGCCGGACACCGGATCGTCGTCGTCGGGGCTGTCAGCGTCACAGAGGTCTCCTCATCTTTCCCGCGGGTGCGGGCCGGAGTTGGCACCTGTCGCCGAATCGCGATGGTTGCCGGGGCTTCAACGGGCCGGATCCCTCTGCCCCTCTGGATGAGTGGTGCGCCTGGAAGTCTAACCGGCCGGTCCGTACGCCCTGCCGCCCTGTCCCCTCCCTGGCGGTTTACGTCAAAACCGCCAAGGCTGGGTGACGCCGAGCCCAGCTGAACGCGAAACCGCATTCTGATCGTGTTCGTGAGCCGTTGGTCAAGCGCGACTGCACCTGAGGCACTCGCGATCATCAGGCAACGGTTCAGAGCACCTCCGCGATCATGGCGGCCGCCCGGGCTGCGCCGTCGGTCTCCACCGGGCGGTAGTCAGCCGGGGCGCCGATCTCCTTCTCGATAGCCATCGCGATGTCCTCGCTGGTGGCCGTGGCGTAGTCCATGTGCCGGCCGGCGCCGTGCCGGTCCAGGCGGTGGCGGACGTGGAAGTTCTGCTCGAAGTGATGGGCCAACGGGAAGTACAGGAAGGGCCGGCGACCGGCGGTCAGCTCCATGCAGGTGGTGAGCCCACCCTGTACGACCGCGAGGTCACAGACGGCCAGGTGCTTGTACAGCTCTGGGACGTAACCACGTATCTCCAGTCCTTTGTGGACAGGTAGGGATGCGACGTCGATCCGGGGTCCTGCGACGACGACAGTACGTAACCCGTCAACCCGTTCAGCCGCCTCCGGGTACGCAGCTATCACCTTGTGCAGCAAGGACTCTCCCACCGCAGTGCCTCCGACGGTGACCAGGCACACCTGCTCGTCGGGTCGGTAGCCGAGCTCCGTACGCATGGCATCGCGGTCAGCGGTGGGAGAAGGGTCGAATCCGGTGACATAGCCGGAGAAGTCGAAGTTGTCCTGGGTCCAGGACCGGATCGCCGGCAAGCCCTCGCCGAAGGTGTCGGGGACGATGTCGTCGGGGTCGCCCACGAAGATCGACCGATCACGGATCCGCCGGAACCTCGCCCGCTGCTCGATCATCTCCGCGTTGTAGTCCGCGGTAAGCCGCGCCTCGGCTTCCCCGCCGGAGGGCATCGGCAGCCAGCCGACGAAGTCGGTCATC
>JACCUF010000455.1 GCA_013811975.1 Geodermatophilaceae bacterium
GCAGACCAGCGCAAGACCAAGGACGCCGCAATCCCCGGCGACAGTGACGCCGACTTTCCGGAGGGTGCACTTCCTGCCCCGCACCAACGATCGAGCTCCCCCCAATCGCAGGTCTCCGAACAACTGATGCTGGCCGGACCCGCCTAGTCGTCCAAAGAGTGCAGGTAGCGCCTGGTTACGAATTCTTGGACACCCCTGTTGAGCGGTCCGCCTAGGCGAGACCGCCACATAGCTGGCTTCGAGAAGGCGACGCCGCATGAAAGTCGTCCCCGCCGCGGCCGACGACGCGGCGGCGGTCGAGGTGGTGGTGGCGCCCCATCGACGGCGGACCCCATCGACGGCGGTGGACCAGACGTGACAAGACTGTCGGCGTGCGCACGGTCGGGGTCGAAGAGGAACTGCTGCTGGTCGACGGCGTCACCGGCGAGGTCCGATCCTGCGCCGACGCGGTCCTGCGTGCCGATACCGATGACCAGCTGACGGGGGAACTGCAGCAGGAACAGATCGAGACAGGCACCCGGCCCAGCACCGACCTTGCAGAACTGCACTCCGAGATCGTCGGCCTCCGCCGGTACGCCGCTGACTCGGCCGCCAAGACCGGCGCACGGGTAGCCGCGCTCGGGACTTCGCCGTTGCCGGTCTCGCCGCTGGCCACCGAGCGCCCGCGCTATCAGAAGATGATCGAACGCTTCGGCCTGACCGCGTCGGAACAACTCACCTGCGGTTGCCACGTCCACGTCGGGGTCGAGAACGACGAGGAAGGCATCGCGGTCCTGGACCGGATCCGGGTCTGGCTGCCCGCCTTGCTGGCGCTGAGCGCCAACTCGCCGTACTGGCAGGGAGAAGACAGCGGATATGCCAGCTTCCGATCCCAGTCCTGGAGCCGTTGGCCCTCGGCCGGCCCGACGCCGATCTTCAGAAAACCGGAGAACTACCACGCCCTGGTCGAGGCACTCATCGGATCCGGCACGTTGCTCGACGACGGAATGATCTATTTCGATGCGCGCCTGGCAGCCAACTACCCGACGGTTGAGCTACGTAGCGCCGACGTCTGCCGCAGACCGCAGGACGCGACACTCATGGCTGCCCTGTCCCGTGGCCTTGTCGAGACCGCCGGCCGGGAGTGGAAGGCCGGTCGGTCGCCGATCGACGTGCCCACGGCACTGCTGCGGGTGGCAACGTGGCGAGCCGGGCGCACGGGCATCGAGGGGGAACTCGTCCACCCGCGTACCGGACGCCCGGCCGCCGCAACGGCGGTCTTCGGCGACCTCATGACCTATCTGGAACCGGCTCTGGCGGACCTCGGCGATCTAGGCATGGTCAAGGATCTACTGGCAGCATTGCTCGCGCGCGGCAACGGAGCGGTCGCCCAACGTGCCACTTTCGCCCGTACGAACAGCCTGCGCGCCGTCGTCCTCGACGCCGTCGCCGACGGTTCATGCTCGAAGGACCCGCCAGGTAGCGTGCGTCCGGATGCGCCACCATCCACCTGACGATCACCAGCGCGACCAACCCCGTCGATCCGGTGGCTGCCGGACCCGTCCGATTCCTCGAGGTGACTGTGCGAGACCTGCCGTACCGGATCGTGAATCGCTTCATGCTCGGTCTCTTCCGGGTGTTGGATCTGCGCTTCGACGTCCAGGGCGCGGAGAACATTCCACCCATCGCTGGGGCGGTCATCGCGTCCAACCACGTCAGCTACCTGGACTTCATCTTCGTCGGTCTGGCTGGCTACAAGCGCGGTCGGCTGGTCCGGTTCATGGCCAAGAACTCGGTGTTCACCAGCAAGGTCAGTGGCCCGTGGATGCGCGGCATGCACCACATTCCGGTGGACCGAGAGGCCGGAGCCGCTGCATTCGAAGTGGCAGTCACCGCCCTGCAGGACGGTGAGCTGGTCGGAATCTTCCCGGAGGCCACGATCAGCCGGTCCTGGGAGTTGAAGAAGTTCAAGACCGGTGTCGCCCGGCTTGCCCTGCAGGCAGACGTTCCGATCGTCCCGATGGTGGTCTGGGGCGGTCAGCGGGTCCTTACCGTCGACAAGCGCTATAGCCTGCGGCGCGGCCGGGCGATCAGCATCCTGGTCGGGAAGCCGCTCGTGCCAAACGAAGGCGCCAAGGCCGGGCGCGTGATGCTGGACCTGCACGCATGCATGAACGATCTGCTCGCGCAGGTTCAGCACGACTACCCGCAGCGGCCGGCCGGACCCGACGATCATTGGTGGCTGCCTCGACACCTGGGCGGCACGGCGCCCAGTATGGAGAAGGCCAGGGAGCTGGAGGAGACCGTCCTTGCCGCCCGTCGAGTGAAGGCGGCTCGCAAGGCAGCCCGCAAGGCAGCCCGCTGACCCGCGGGGCCGGCTGGTCGTCAGCTGGGCAGCGCCGCTGCTGCAGCAGCCGACGCGGCCGCCCGCTCGTGTCCTTTCTGCATCGCCTGACCCCGGTCGCCCCCGGCGTGGGTGAGCCACCACTGTCGCCCGGACGCCGGGAGTGACTGGATCGGGTCGTAGTACTCATACCGCCGGTCGAGCGCGTCGGTGGCTGGCTCGCCGGTCTGCCGGGCCTCGAGCCCAGCGTGGTAATTCTTCGTCCAATAACTGATCCCGCGCTCCCGGTCGTACTCAGCCAACTGGTGCACCCAGCGCTTGCCGACGTAGGGGACATCGCAGACGATTCGCGGTGTAGCGAAGCCCGGCAGGTACCCCATGATCGAGTGCTGCAGGTCCTGGGCCTGCGCCACCGAGATCCGCCAGTGCTCGGCGTTCGGGATCATGTCACACATGTAGAAGTAGTACGGCAGGATGCTGGCCTCATCGGCCAGCGCGAAGCAGAGATCGAGCAGCGCCTCGGTGGTCGTGTTGACGCCGTTGAGAAGTACCCCCTGGTTGCGGACGTCGCGTACCCCGATCTCGAGCATGGTTTTGGCAGCCTGAGCGACGAGGGGAGTGACCTGTTGGGCAGCATTGACGTGCGTGTGGATCGCCAGACTCACACCACGCTGCTGGGCAGTCGCCGCCAGTCGAGCCATGCCCTCGACGACATCGGGTTTGAGCCAGTGCTGTGGCATCCCCATCAGCGCCTTGGTCGCCAGTCGGATGTCGCGGATGGAGTCCAGTTCGAGCAGTCCGTCGAGAAAGACCTCGAGATTCTTGAATGGCATGTTCGCCACATCGCCACCGGAGACCACCACGTCTCGGACCCCTGGGTTGCGGCGCAGATAGTCCAGCATCGCGGCCTGACGCTCGACCGGCTTGAGCTCGAACCTGAGCTTGCTGACCTGCGGGGTGGAGTTGCCGACCAGGTCCATCCTGGTGCAGTGCCCGCAGTACTGCGGACAGGTGGGCAGCAGCTCGGCCAGCACCTTTGTCGGGTAGCGATGGGTCAGCCCTTCGGCGGTCCACATCTCGTGCTCATGCAGCGAGTCGCGCGCGGCATAGGGATGCGACGGCCACTGCGTGGCCCGATCGGAGAACACCGGCAGCATGTAGCGCCGGACCGGATCTGTCAGCATCGCTTCGGTGGTCGGTTGCTCGTGGGGGACCATCGTGTTGATCATCTGCGGTGGCAGCAGGATCGACATCGTGGCCCGCTGCTGCTGATCGGCTTCGAGATCAGCGTAGAATGTCTCCTCCAGCAGGTGGCCGTACACGCCACGCAGCTGGCGGACGTTCTTCACACAGTTGACCCGCTGCCATTGGGCGTCGGCCCACTGTGTCTCGGTGACCGCCGCGAAGCCGGGCAGGCGACGCCAGTCAGGCTCGACCAGCTCACGGCGGGTATAGACATAGGGCTGTCCCGGTTGTCGGGTACTCACGGCGAGCCTCCACGCGGGGTCTCGGGGGCGGGGGATACCGGTACTGTACGGGATATCGTCCGGTCGTATTGACTGTGTGCCGTGGTTTCTACGGCAAACAGAGTAATTTCCCGAAGGAGGTGCGGATTGAGGACGACCGCAGCTTCGTTGGGAATCGACCGGGTCCTTGATCCCGCCGACGTGCTCCCGCAGGCGGCCTGGCGGCTGGATCCCGATGCGCCGCTCCGGCCCGACGAGGTCGCGATCCGGGTCCGGCGACTCAATCTGGACGCCGCCTCCTACCGGCAACTCGCAGCCGAGCACGCCGGTGACGGGACGGCGATCCGCGACGCCGTTCGCGAGATCATCCGAACCCGCGGCAAGATGCACAACCCGGTCACCGGCTCCGGGGGGATGCTGCTGGGCACCGTCGAGGAGGTAGGACCCGACTCCGTACTCGGGCTCGCACCCGGTCAGTCGGTAGCGACCTTGGTCTCGCTCACCCTGACGCCATTGCGGATCGACGACGAACTGCGTGACTGGGACGGCGCTGGGGAGCAGGTGCCCTGCGCTGGACGGGCAATTCTGTTCGGTCGGTCCATTGCCGCGGTTCTGCCCGGCGACATTCCCGAGGAGACCGCATTGTCAGTGCTCGATGTCTGCGGTGCACCGGCGCTGGTCGACCGCGTCGTCCGCGCCAGCGCCGCTCGGTCGGTCTGTGTGTTGGGTGCGGCCGGCAAGTCCGGGTCCCTGTCCCTGGCCGCGGCGCGCCGGGCCGGCGCCACCCGCCTGGTCGCTCTTGTGCCCACCGAGTCCGAAGCTGTCCAGCTACGCAATGCCGGGCTGGCCGACGAGGTCGTCATCGCCGATGCTCGGGATCCACTCGCTGTCAGGGCCGCCGTCAGGGAGCCTGTGGAAGTGAGCGTGGTCTGCGTCGACGTACCCGGGTGCGAGCATGGGGCAATCCTGGCCACGGCAGATGGAGGCAGCGTGGTCTTCTTCTCGATGGCAACCTCATTCGCCGCCGCAGCGTTGGGCGCCGAGGGCATGGCTGCCGATGTCACGATGCTGGTCGGCAACGGTTACACCCCAGGGCACGCGGATCTGGCGCTAGATCTGTACCGGTCCACCCCAGGGGTGGCCCAACTCTTCGCCGGGCGCAGCCACGCGTGAAGACCCTCTTGGCCGGTGTCCGGCTCGGCACCCGACCCGGCCAGGGTGTGCTCGTCGAAGGCCAGCAGATCGCCTGGACCGGTCCGATGCGACAGGCCCCGTCGGCCGAACGTGTCATCGAACTGTCCGGCTGCCTGTTGCTGCCGGCATTCGTCGATGCCCACGTGCATGCCACCGCCACCGGGCTGTCGCTGGCCGGCCTGGATCTACACGGGACGTCGTCGCTGCCGGCCGCACTCGACCGGATCGCGGCGCATGCGGACGCCCACCCAGGTCAACCGATCTTCGGAACGGGGTGGGACGAGACGACCTGGCCGGAACGGCGGGTCCCCACCCTCGATGAGTTGGACCGGGCTACCCGCGGGGCGCCGGCCTATCTCGCGAGGGTGGACGTGCATTCGGCCATCGTCTCGACGGCGATGTTGGCGCGCTGCCCAGATGCTCGGATCTGCAATGGCTTCGACCCGAACGGGCACCTGCGGCTTGAGGCCCATCACGTGCTCCGACGCGCGGCTCAGGCCGTTATCACCGTCGAGCAGCGACTGGTCGCTCAACGCGCCACTCGATCGCGCGCGGCCGAACTCGGCATCGCCGCGATCCACGAGATGGCTGGCCCGGACATCTCGGGCCTGGCTGACCTGGAGTCGCTCCTACACCTCGACCGTGAAGAGGTCGGGCCCCAGGTCTTGGGCTACTGGGGCGAGCTGGGCGAGACCGACATCGTGGCCGAACTCGGTCTGGCCGGCGCGGCGGGGGATCTCTTCTGTGACGGCGCCTTCGGCTCTCACACAGCCGCATTGCACCGGCCCTACCTCGATGCACCGGCCACCAGCGGGGTGCTGTACTTCACCGACGAGCAGGTGACCGGGCATCTCCACCAGGCCACTGCTTCGGGGGTGCAGGCCGGTTTCCATTGCATCGGGGACGCCGCGATCGACCAGGTAGCCCGCGGATTCGAGGTGGTCGCCGCCGAGTTCGGTGACCACGCCGTACGCGCGTGTCGGCACCGGCTCGAACATGTGGAGATGCCGAGCCCGACGGCCCTGTCGACGTTCGCCCGGCTGGGGGCTGTGGGCAGCGTCCAACCCGCCTTCGATGCGGCCTGGGGCGGCCTCGGGCGAATGTATGAGACCCGGCTGGGCACTTCCCGAGCCGAGGGACTCAACCCGTTCGCGGAGTACGCGTCCTGCGGCATCACCCTCGCCCTGGGCAGCGACGCGCCGGTCACGCCGATCGACCCCTGGGGCGGAGTCGCCGCCGCTGTCGGGCACCGCACGGTGGCGAGCCGGTTGACGGTGGACCAGGCAATGGCAGCGGCCACCGTGGGCGGCTGGGAGGCAGCCGGTGATGTGCGGCCCAACGTCGGAACCATCGCCGTCGGCGCCCCGGCCCACCTCGCGGCCTGGGCCTTCGAGGACACGGTCGCTGATCTGGTCGTGACCCTGATCCAGGGCGCGCCCGTGCCGGAATGCGCGCTGACCCTCTCCGAGGGAGAGATCATCCATGGAGCGCAACCCCGGTGAGGACGCACCCGACGCCGACGGCGTCTGCCTGGCACCCGATCATCCAGCTGGACAAGCGCCTGGTCGGCCGCGCACGGTCCCTGGCCATCCGCGCCGCCGCCCCGGTCATCTCGTTGGCCCAGGAACGGACCACGGTCTCCGTCGAGCGAGCGGTCCTGCGCTTGGCCGGCCTGCGCGGTGCCGACCCGACCACCGGCGATGGTGACATTCCTTGGGTGAACCGGGTCGTCGACGCTGTACGTGCCCAGGTCGGACTCGAACGCGGTGTCGCGCAGCCGGTCTGGCATGCCATGCGGGTGTACGGGTACGACGACCTGCTCGACCTGGCCGAAGCCGTCACCGCCGGTACTGTCGAATTCGAGCTACCCTTCGGCGCGGCCGCGACGCGAGCGCACAATGCGGCTACCCGCGCGACCAGAGCGGGCCTGCGTCGGATCGACCGCAATCGAGCGACCCGAGACCGGCTGGTAAACAAGCACGGCGATCCGCCTCGACGACCGTGGGTCTACCTGATCGTGGCTACCGGCGACATCTACGAGGACATCCCACAGGCCCAGGCTGCCGCTCGGGCCGGCGCTGATGTGATCGCGGTGATCCGCTCGACCGGGCAGTCGTTGCTCGATTTCGTCCCGGAGGGCGCTACCCGGCAGGGGTACGCCGGAACGTACGCGACGCAGGAGAACTTCCGGCTGATGCGCGCTGCCCTGGACGAGGTGAGCAAGGAACTGGGGCGCTACGTCCGGCTGACCAACTACGCGTCCGGTCTGTGCATGCCGGAGATCGCGACGCTGGCCGGGCTCGAGCGGCTGGACATGATGCTGAACGACTCGATGTACGGGATCCTTTTCCGCGACATCAATCCGCAGCGCACCTTCATCGACCAGCGGTTCAGCCGAATGATCCACGCCCGCGCCGGGATCATCATCAACACCGGCGAGGACAACTACTTGACCACCGCCGATGCGGTCGACGACGCGCACACGGTCACAGTCAGCCAGCTGCTCAACGAGACCTTCGCGCACGAGGCTGGGTTGGCGAACTGGCAGCTGGGACTGGGCCATGCTTTCGAGATCAACCCGGACCTGCCGGAGTCGTTCCGGCTCGAACTGGCTCACGCGCTGCTGGCTCGGCACCTCTTCCCTGAAGCGCCGCTGAAGTGGATGCCGCCGACCAAGCACATGACCGGTGACATATTCCGTGGCTACTTGTTGGACGGCTTCTTCAACCTCGTCGGTGCACTCACCGGGCAGGGAATCCTGTTGGTGGGCATGATGACCGAAGCCGTCGTGACCCCGTTCCTATCCGACCGTGACCTCGCCCTGCGCAACGTCCGTTATGTGCTAGATGCGGCCGGCGGACTGACCGAGGACTTCCGCCCACCCCGAGGCGGCTTCATCGAGAACCGCGCGAACGAGGTCCTTGCCGAGGCGGTGGGGTTGCTCCAACGGATCACCGACGAAGGTCTGCTCAACGCGATCGCCGATGGCACCTTCGGCATCACGAAGCGGCCGGTCGACCGCGGCAAGGGCCTGGACGGTGTGATCGTCAAAGCCGACGGGTATGACAATCCGGCGGTCACTTTGATGGAGGCCGACCTCGGCAGAGGAGAATCGTCATGAGCGAACAGACCCAGCACCCCGACATCATCCGGCCTTATGGCGACACGACCGGCGACGGCATGGTCCAGGTGTCCTTCACTCTTCCGATGGCGCCCGGCCCCAAAGCCGAAGGAGCTGCCCTGCAGTTGGCCACGAAGATGGGCCTGGATCCGGCGATGGTGGTCCACGCCACGGGATTGGGGGGCGGCGAGTCGGCGTACACCTTCTTTGTCGTGTACGGGCGGGCCGGCCACCTGGTCGACCTCGGCGAGGTGGTCGTACGGGAACGCGAGTACCCGCTTCTCGCGGCCAAGGAGGCGAATCTGGCGATCAAGGCGACCCTGCGCCGCAAACTCATAGTCCTGGGCGCCTGCATCGGCACCGACGCTCACACGGTCGGCATCGACGCGATCCTCAACGTCAAGGGCTTCGCCGGGGAAAAGGGGCTGGAGTACTACCGGGAAATGAAGGTGTCCAACCTCGGCGCGCAGGTCACCGTCCCGGAACTGGTCAGCCAGGCCCGCAAGGACCGAGCCGATGCGGTCCTGGTCTCCCAGGTCGTGACCCAGCGCGATGCCCACCTGCGCAACACTCGGGAACTCGCCGCCGCCTTCCGTGAAGCCATGGGGGATCACCGGCCGCTGATCGTGGTTGGTGGCCCGCGCTTCGATCCGCGAATGGCCGAGGAGCTCGGCGTCGACCGGATCTTCGGCCGCGGGACCACTCCCGGAGAAGTCGCCTCCTACCTCGTCCACGCCCTCGCCAACAAGGAGCTCCTCCGTGCCTGCTGAAAACACGGTGCCCGCTGGAAACACGGTGCCCGCCGTCGGCCTGACCGTGACCCATCGTCGCTACGTGCCCTACTCCCACGCCCACTATGGCGGGAACCTGGTGGAGGGCGCGTACGCCCTGGCGTTGTTCGGCGATGTCGCCACCGAACTCGCGATCCGCACCGACGGGGACGAGTCGTTGCTTGCCGGCTACGACTCCGTCGAGATGCTCGAGCCGCTGCAGGCCGGCGACATCGTCGAGGCCACTGCCACCCTCACCCGTGTCGGGCGCCGTAGCCGCGGCGTGGACTTCGAGGCCCGGGTGGTCTGCCGGGCTGCACCTGATCGCGGCCCGTCGGCTGCCGACGTAGTGGACCCGCCGCTGATCATCACTCGGGCCCACGGCACCCTCGTCGTTCCCCGAACCCTTCGATCGGCCAAGAAAGTGGGAAATCCCCCCCCCTTTGGCGCCGAAAACCGTTGACAGCTCAAGCAAGGCAACGGGTAGGTTCCTGGCCATCGCACAACGGGCAATCCGGGTGTGACCTTCCCTTGCAAATCGGCACGTGACGACGTCGGCTCGAGCGCCCGCGCAGCAATGCGCCTGGTCGCCTGGCCAGGGCAGGACGTCGGGCGGGTCGTCAGGGG
>JACCUF010000457.1 GCA_013811975.1 Geodermatophilaceae bacterium
CCAAAGTGCACCCTTTTAAAATTTATAAAAGCAGCACTTGGCGCCTCGCGGCAACGGACTGCCCTGCAGGGCAGCGAGCCGCCGGTACGCGCCCTCAGCACCTGGGCGCCCGCGGAAGGGGCACACCTTGGTGCGCGAACATTCACCCCGCGTCCGCTTTCGCTGGTCATGTCCAGAGGCGCAGGCGCGGGAATCTTCGTCAGCGGCCGACGCGGTAGGCGTCGCCACGGTGGCTGACGTCGACCACGGTGACGGTTTGCCGCGCGTCGTCGACGCGGTAGATCACGCGGTAGGTACCGCGGCGTGCGATGAACCGGTCGTCTAGCGGGGCACGCAGCCGCTTCTCAACGCGATACGGATTCTCGAGCAACATGCCGACGACGAATTCGTGCACAGCTGATGCCACGGCCTCCGGCAACCTTTCGGCCGGTTGGCGTCGTGCGGTGGGAGTGATGACGAGTTCGTAGCGTTGATCATCGCTCACGCTCCGAGCCTGCGCCGCCCATCCATCGCGGTCGCCAGGTCTTCCTCGGATTCACCCTCGCCACCGGCCCAGGCGCCACATGCCAGGCTCATCACGATCAGATCGTCATCACTGGAGCGCACGGTGCCGTATACCGCGTCAACGGCGTCTCGGATCAGGGCCGATATTGATCGCCCGGTGCGAGCGGCCTCCGCGTCAAGGGCTCCGCACTGGTCAATAAGATCTGAGTGCGCAACATGATGTAAGGCCACATCACCTTGGTAGGGTCAACCGGACTGGCGTGGACTCGGGTGGGCTCTAAGCTCGCCGGGTGACTGACGGCGACAATGGGGGAGCCGACGAGGTTCCGGAGCAAATGCGGGTCCGTCGGGAGAAGTTGGACCGGCTGCGTGCCGAGGGCGTCGACGTCTATCCGGTCAGCGTGGCTCGTACCCACTCGCTGCGCGAGATCCGAGTGGGCTACCCCGAACTCGAGCCGAACACCCAGACCGGAACTGTCGTCGGAATCACCGGACGGGTGATCTTCGCTCGCAACACCGGCAAACTCTGCTTCGCGACGCTGCGCGAGGGGGGCGTGGAACTGCAGGTGATGCTGGCACTGGACCGGGTAGGCCCCGACGTCCTGGCCGCCTGGAAGCGCGACGTCGACCTGGGCGACACGATCTTCGTCACCGGAGAGATCGGCACCTCTCGCCGTGGCGAGCTCTCGATCTTCGCCCAGCAGTGGAGCTTCACGGCCAAGGCGCTGCGGCCGCTGCCGGTGGCGCATCGGGCCATGAGCGAGGAACTGCGGGTACGCCGTCGCTACGTCGACCTGATCGTGCGCGAGCAGGCCAGGAGGATGGCTCGAGACCGGGCGACCGTGCTGCGTACCCTGCGCGCGACGCTCGACGCCGAGGGATTTCTGGAGATCGAGACGCCGATGCTGCAGGTCATTCCCGGTGGAGCTACCGCTCGCCCCTTTGTGACGCACTCCAACGCGCTGGACCTTGAACTCTATTTGCGGATCGCTCCGGAGCTGTACCTCAAACGCTGCATCGTGGGCGATCTGGAGAAAGTTTATGAGTTGAATCGCAACTTTCGTAACGAGGGAGTCGATGCAACCCACAGCCCGGAGTTCGCGATGCTGGAGTTCTATCAGTCCTACGCCGACTACCGTGATGTCGCCGCGTTGACGACGCGGCTGATTCAGGAATGCGCTCAGGCACTATATGGTGAATTGATCATCTCTCGCGACAACGAGGAGACCTTGGACCTGTCCGGCGAGTGGCCGTGGCGGGACTTCTATCAGCTGGTTTCCGACGCGGCGGGTGAATCCGTGAGTCCCGATACCGCCCGCGAGATCTTGGTGGGACTTGCCCTGCGCCACGAGATCGATGTCGAGCCAGGGTGGGGGACTGGGCGCATTGCCGAAGAACTGTTCGACGAACTAGTCGCCGACGGCTTGTCCGGACCGGTCTTCGTGGCCGACTATCCGGTGGAAACCTCACCGTTGACGCGCGCGCACCGCAGCAAGCCAGGGGTCAGCGAGAAATGGGATCTCTACATCGGGGGAGTCGAGCGGGGAACCGGTTACTCCGAGCTCACCGATCCGGTCGAGCAGCGTGCGCGGTTCACTGCTCAAGCCGACCTCGGTGCGGCCGGAGATGATGAAGCCATGGCCTTCGATGGGGATTTCCTGGAGTCATTGGAGTACGCGATGCCACCCACCGGCGGGGTGGGATTGGGAATCGATCGATTGCTTACCGTGCTCACCCAAGCGACCACGCTGCGTGACACCATTCTTTTCCCTTTGGTACGGCCGCTGAACTCGTCCTGAGACCCTAGACTGTGACCCAAGCCGTCATTGTGCTTTCGAGCTACGCTTCACTATCCTTTCGGACACAACATTCGATACCAGAAACCCAATCAGGAGTAGCACGTGGCTCGCAAGGTTCAGGTCATCCTCACCGACGATCTCGACGGGAACGGCGCCGACGAGACGGTGACATTCGCACTCGACGGCACCTCGTACGAAATCGACCTCTCTGCAAAGAACTCGAAGGCATTGCGTGACGCCTTTGCCCCCTATGTCGGTCATGCCCGGAGAGTGACCAAGGGCCGGCGTTCTGGTGCCTCAGCGAATGGTCGCAGCTCGGCCACGACCGACCGGGCACAGACTCAGGCGATCCGCGACTGGGCCCGGCGCAGCGGCCACCAGGTCAGCGACCGAGGCCGCATCCCCTCCGCTGTCCTAGAAGCCTTCAACGCCGCCCATTAGGCGTTCGCGCTGGGCGCAACCGGTCGGTGGAACAGCTGGTCGGTCGTTAGACGTTGCACCCTGCAGAGCCCGACTACAGTAGAGACGACCGAAGCTGGTCCGCTCCGCGAATGTCGGGTACGACTGGATTCAGCCAGGTCAAGGGAGCGGTGATGTTCGAAAGATTTACCGACCGAGCGCGTCGGGTGGTCGTGCTGGCCCAAGAAGAGGCCCGCATGCTCAACCACAACTACATCGGCACCGAGCACATCCTGCTGGGGCTGATCCACGAGGGCGAAGGCGTAGCCGCCAAGGCCCTCGAGTCCCTCGGCATCTCCCTGGAGGCGGTGCGTTCCCAGGTCGAGGAGATCATCGGCCAGGGTCAGCAGGCGCCGAGCGGGCACATCCCGTTCACCCCGCGTGCCAAGAAGGTCCTCGAGCTCTCGCTGCGTGAGGCGCTGCAGCTCGGCCACAACTACATCGGCACCGAGCACATCCTCCTCGGGTTGATCCGCGAAGGTGAGGGCGTCGCCGCCCAGGTGCTGGGCAAGCTCGGCGCCGACCTCAACCGGGTCCGCCAGCAGGTCATCCAGCTGCTGTCCGGCTACCAGGGCAAGGAGCCGGCCACCGCCGGCGGCCCGGCCGAAGGTGGTCCGTCCACCTCGCTGGTGCTCGACCAGTTCGGCCGCAACCTGACCCAGGCCGCCCGGGAGAACAAGCTTGACCCG
>JACCUF010000452.1 GCA_013811975.1 Geodermatophilaceae bacterium
CCCGCTTGCCCAGATCGTGTAGGGCAACCCCGAGTGAGGCGACGGTCGTGGTCTTGGCCACCCCGCCCTTCTGATTCGCGACGGCGAGAACGTGAGTCACGTTCGGAAGTCTCTCAAGCCGGCCACGAGCAGGTTGTAGATGAGCCAGCCTGGACCCGGTCGGGCTCGGCCGGCTCGGCAGGCGGCTGGAGGAACTCCTCGATCCCGAAGGGGTGCAGGCCCGCGACGAGGCCAAGATCCGCGACCATCAGGAGAAGGCGTTCGGCAAGCGGGAGTTCACCCTGAGCCCGGACCCCTACGGGTCGGCCGGAGTGATCCGCGGCCGCTACGACGCCCTACTCGAAATCCTCCGCTGCGATGCTCGCTCGCTGTCGCCTTCGGTGAGATCGGCCGTCCGCAGCCTGGATGGTGACCCGGATCTGGGCCTTGCCGCCGTCCCCGGAACATCGAAGAAGACGAATGGGAAGCCTTCCACCACCGCGGCCGGATCTGGCTCAGACCACCCACCCCATTAGACCCGAAGGCTGTCCTGGCGGTCGCGCAGCCGCGCCCGCTGAATGATCAAGGAACCGCCGTCTGCGACCATGCCTGCTGACCCCAGGCCCAGGCTTTCACGGAGGACGTACATGACCGAAGGACAGGGCGGCAGCACACCGGCCGGTTGGTATCCCGATCCCGAGGGCAACGGCGAACGCTGGTGGAACGGGATGAGTTGGGGACAGCTACGGCACGCGCCCGCAGGGCAGCCGCAACAGCCCCACCCGCCCCAGGACTACGGACAGCCGGGCCACAGCATGCAAGCCGACCAGCCGCATGGTCAGCAGCCTCAGCAGAGCCAGCAGTGGGGCCAGCAGCAACAACAACCGCATGCCCAGCAGCCCGCCGCCCAAGGGATGCGCTGTCTGAACTGCCAGTTTTCGGACTTCGCTCAAGCGGACTTCGTGCTCACTCCCGGCGGTGGGAACTTCCTCGACAGGGGGATCGGCATGGCCACAGCCAACTGTCTGATCTGCCGGCGTTGCGGCTTCATCCACTGGTTCGCCCGGCGCTGACCCAGCCGCGCTTGCCCGACCGTATTGCATGAGTTCCGACCGGGAACCCGGTCGTTCCGGAACGTAGACTTGTTGTAGATGGCTCTCAACCCAGTCTCCGTTTCGGCGGGTCACGACGACTCGGCCGGTCTGTTCGGACCGGACAGCATCACGTGGCGACTGCATTCCGACCCCATTCTGCTTGTCGGCGGCATCCGGGCGTTGCTGCTACAGGCCCTGCATCCGCTGGCCCTGGCTGGCGTCGCGCAACACTCAGGCTTCAAGGAAGACCCCTGGGGCCGGTTGGGACGCACGGCCGAATTTGTCGGCACTCTCACCTACGGCCCGCGTAGTGAGGCGGTCAAGGCGGCCGCTCGGGTACGCGGTGCGCACCGCGGGCTCGTCGGGGTGGAACCGGAGAGCGGGACCCCCTACCGCGTGGACGATCCGGCCCTGTTGTTGTGGGTGCACTGCTGCGAGGTGGACTCGTTCCTGTCCACGGCTCGCCGAGCCGGGGCCGGCCTCACCGAGGCCGACGCCGACCGCTACCTGGGTGAGCAGGTCCTGGCAGCCGAGCTGGTGGGCATCCATCGCGCGGACGTACCGGTTGATCGCGCTGACCTCGAGAGCTACTTCACCGACATCGCGCCGATGCTGCGCAACACTGACGAAGCCCAGCGGGCGCTCCGCTTCCTGCTAGCCCCGCCGATGCCGTCCTGGGTGCGGGTATTGACCCCGGCCCGACCCGCTTGGGGTGGGCTGGCCGCGCTGTCATTCGCCCTGCTCCCCGGTTGGGCGCGCCGCATGTACCGGTTGCCGGGTCTGATCACCACCGACGCCGCAGCCACCGCCGGCGTACGGGCACTTCGGACAAGTCTGCAACACCTGCCCGTTCGATTGCGTGAGGGTCCAGCCCTACGAGCGGCTCGCGAGCGCCTGGCCGGCTGACGCGGGTCCGCGACTGGCAGCACGGGCCGCGCCGCCTACCCGCCTTCGCCTGCGGCCAGCTGCGACCGCGCATCGAGGAAGGACCACGGTTCGCGAGCTGGTGCCGCCCGCTGCCCGTCCGGACAGTGCCGACGCAGATCGCACCAACCGCACCAGGCGCCGGTATGCGCCGGGAATGCCTCGTCGGGATCCGTGCCGGCCCCGACCTGCGCCGTCGCCCGGACGATGTCGGCTGCGGTGTCCTGGGCCCGACCGACGTGCCGGGCAAGGGATTCCTTGGTGTGATCGAAGGCTTGCGATCCTCCCGGTCGGCAGATGGTGCAACTCCACTCGGGTGCAGTCCCTGCGTAGCGTCCGGCGTACTCCCAGGACGTAGATCGCTAGCGCCGGTGAACCGCGCGCGCCATCGTCGCTGACCCCCGACCGGCCGGTCTTGTAGTCCACGACGA
>JACCUF010000469.1 GCA_013811975.1 Geodermatophilaceae bacterium
CGACGGCGGCTGCGATGCCACCGAGGCCCAGGACGACGAGGAAGTTGCGGAAGCGGTGCGTCTCCTTCGGCGCCTCGATCTCCCCCTTGAGAGCGGCGACGGCCGCTCTGCCACGCTTCCGGGTTTCGCCACGGACCTCCTCCGTCGCTTCGCCAGCGGCCACGGCGGCAGCCGTCAGCGCGGGCAGGACGTCGGAGTTGAACCTGTCCTTGGCGCTCCCGAATGCCGGGGCCGCCTTGTCGCGAGCATCCGCGATGACCGGCACTGCCCGGTCACGGGCACTCTCCACAGCCGGTGCGATCCGGTCGGCGAGGTCACTCGCAAACACGTTGGCGCGCTCCATCGCTTGGGAGCGGCCCTTCCTGGTCTTCGACATCGTGATGATGCCCCCTCTCGATCTCATTTCGCTCGACGTGCCCGATCTGAGGCAGATCATGCCCGGTGCGGGCGCAGAGATAAACCCCGGGTCCAGCCCTGGCAGCACGGGCTCCTTGTCCCTCATGGGAAGATCGACCTGACCAGGACCGAACCAGGAAGGCGCCCTGTGGCCGAGAACTACGCAACCCTCAAGACCAACCACGGCGACATCGTCATGCACCTGTTCCCCGACCATGCCCCCAAGACCGTGGCGAACTTCGTCGGCCTGGCCGAGGGCAACCAGGAGTACGCCGACCCGAGGTCGAAGCAGAAGACGACCGGCAGGTTCTACGACAACCTCAAGTTCCACCGGATCATCAGCAACTTCATGATCCAGGGTGGCTGTCCGCTCGGCACCGGCACGGGTGGTCCCGGGTACACCTTCAAGGACGAGTTCCACCCCGAGCTGCAGTTCGACCGGCCCTATCTTCTCGCGATGGCCAATGCGGGCCCGGGCACCAACGGCTCCCAGTTCTTCATCACCCTGGCACCGACCGCCTGGCTGAACAACAAGCACACCATCTTCGGTGAGGTCGAGGACGACGAGAGCCGCAAGGTCGTCGACGCCGTCGGCGCAGTGTCCACCGGCCCGGGTGACCGCCCCGTCGAGCCGGTCGTCCTGGAGTCGGTGAAGGTGGAGGAACGCTGAGCACGCCGGACTCTCCGCAGGCCGGGGCTCCCCTCGAGGGGGTCCCGGTCTGCTACCGCCACCGGGACCGCGAGTCCCACATCCGCTGTCAGCGGTGCGAACGGCCGATCTGTCCCGACTGCATGCGCGACGCGGCTGTCGGGTTCCACTGTCCGTCCTGCCTGAGTGAGGGGGCGAAGTCGACCCGGTCCGGGCGTACGGCGTACGGCGGCACCCGATCCGCCAACCCGGCTCTGACCTCCCAGGTGCTGATCGCCCTCAACGTAGCCGTGTGGTTGCTGATCACCGCGACCGGCGGCTCGACGAGCGCCTGGTTCTATCGACTGGCCCTCATCCCGGTCGGCGCACAGTCCCCCGATGGCTCCGGACGATTCGTCCCGGGGGTCTCCGACGGTGCATTCTGGCAGCTGCTCACCTCTGCGTTCACCCACCTGGACCTGTGGCACATCGGCTTCAACATGGTCGCTCTCTGGGTGCTGGGGCCTCAGCTCGAGATGGTCCTGGGGCGGGTCAGGTTCCTCGCCGTCTATCTGCTCTCCGCGCTGAGCGGGAGCGCGATGGTCTACTGGCTCAGCGGCGCCAACGTCCCCACCATCGGGGCTTCCGGCGCGATCTTCGGCCTGATGGGGGCACTGCTCGTGCTCGCCTACAAGGTTCGCGGCGACTACTCTCAGCTGCTGTTGTGGATCGGGCTCAACTTCGTGATCACGGTCGTGGGCCGCGCCTTCATCTCCTGGCAGGGCCACCTCGGCGGCTTCCTCGGCGGCCTGGTGCTGGCTGGCGTGATTGCCTACTCCCCCCGCGCCTCCCGCAGCCGCTGGCAGGCCGTCGGCATCGGCGTGGTGGCCGCCCTCTTGCTGATGGCGATCCTGACCCGCACGGCAACTCTCGGCTGACCGGTTCATCACCCGGCCGATGCTGGTCTGCGTCCGCCTCTCACCGAAGTTATCCACACTGGGGACAACTGATGTGGATGAATTCCATCGGTGTCATTCTGCCCCGTTGCGGACGCTCATTCCCAGCGCGTGGCATAGA
>JACCUF010000012.1 GCA_013811975.1 Geodermatophilaceae bacterium
TCGAGGTGATGATCGGAACTGTGCGGGGTTTTCGATCCAGAAGCCCGAATAGCGCCGGCAGTTCCGATGATCAACTCCGGGTCAGGCGAAGGCGTACGAACCGGTACGCGAGACCGACCGCGAAGACCCCAAGCCCGATCAGAACGGTCGTCGTCGGCAGCGTCACAACCAGGATCACGCAGCCGAGGGCACCCAGGATCTGCAGGGCGCGGGGATACCGGCGGTCGGCGGCCGGCTGCGTGAGGGCCGACAGGTTCGCTATCAGGTAGTAGACCAGGACACCCAAGGACGAAAAGCCAATGGCACCACGAAGATCCACCACCAAGATCAGGAGGCAGACCACCACGGCCAACACGATCTCGGCCCGGTGTGGCACACCGAAACGCGGGTGTACGGCCGAGAGCCACCGTGGGAGATCGTCGTGGCGGGCCATCGCCAGACCGGTCCGTCCGATCCCGGCGATCAGCGCCAGCAGCGCGCCGAGGGCGGCCGCTGCAGCGCCGAAGCGGACGACCGGCACCGCCCAGTCCCAGGACCCCGCCGAAACCGCCTCGGCCAGCGGAGCGTTCGATGCTGAGACGCCAGCGGGCCCCAACGCAAGCAGCACGGACACCGCGACTACGGCGTACACGACGACGGTTGCCCCCAAGGCGATCAGGATCGCGCGGGGAATCGTGCGTTGCGGCTCGCGGACCTCCTCGCCCATCGTGGCGATCCGCGCATAGCCCGCGAACGCGAAGAACAGCAGCCCGGCCGACTGCAGAACTCCGAGTACCCCGCCGGTTGGCGCGGTCCAGCCCGACAACCCCGACGCCTCAGTCTGGCCGCCCCCCAGACTGGCCGCCACCGTCACGGCAAGGGCCAACAGGACGAGACCGACGATGATCCGGGTCAGCGCGGCCGTCCGCATGACGCCCCGGTAGTTCACCGCGGCTAGGCACACCACCGCGATAACGGCCACGGGCCGCTGCCATCCGGCGGGCACCGCATACGCGGCGAAGGTCAGCGCCATCGCCGCGCAACTCGCGGTCTTGCCGACCACGAAGCCCCACCCGGCGATGAACCCCGGCCAGGCACCGAGCCGCTCCCGGCCGTAGGTGTAGGTCCCGCCCGACGTGGGATAGGCCGCGGCCAGCTGCGCGGAGGAGGTGGCGTTGCAGTAGGCCACCAGCGCGGCTACGGCCAGACCGATCAGCATCCCAGCCCCGGCCGCCTGTGCCGCCGGGGCGAAGGCGGTGAACACCCCAGCCCCGATCATCGACCCCAGCCCGATCACCACGGCGTCGGTCGTACCGAGCCGGCGGGCCAGCCCCGGTGGACCAGTCATGGCCAGACACCCCCTGCGAGCACTCACGGAGAATAGTGTCGGCTCATGACCGGACCGCGAACCGTACGAGCCGCCCGGGGCAGCGGGCTGACCGCCCGCAGCTGGCAGACCGAGGCGCCGCTTCGGATGTTGATGAACAATCTCGACCCCGAGGTGGCCGAACGACCAGACGACCTGGTCGTTTATGGCGGCACCGGTCGCGCCGCCCGGGACTGGCCCAGCTTCGATGCGATGGTCCGGTCACTCACCGATCTGGCCGACGACGAGACCCTGCTCGTACAGTCCGGCCGCCCGGTCGGCGTCTTTCGTACCCACGAGTGGGCACCGCGCGTCCTGATCGCCAACTCCAACCTCGTCCCGGACTGGGCGAACTGGCCGGAGTTCCGCCGGCTGGAGAACCTCGGGCTCACGATGTACGGCCAGATGACCGCCGGATCATGGATCTACATCGGCACCCAGGGGATCCTGCAGGGCACCTACGAGACCTTCGCCGCGGTGGCCGAGAAGCGCTTCGGCGGGTCACTGGCCGGGACACTGACGGTTACCGGCGGGTGCGGCGGCATGGGCGGCGCGCAACCGCTTGCGGTAACCCTGAACGACGGGGTCTGCCTGGTGATCGATGTCGACGGGAACCGGCTGGCCCGGCGGGCCCGCGACCGCTACCTCGACGAGGTGGCCGACGATCTCGACGACGCCCTGCGCCGCTGCGCTGCTGCTCGCAGCGAACGACGGGCGCTGTCGGTGGGACTGGTCGGCAACTGCGCGAAGGTATTGCCGATCCTGCTCGAGCGAGGCGTCGCTGTGGACATCGTCACCGACCAGACCTCGGCTCACGATCCGTTGTCCTATCTCCCCGAGGACGTGGATCCCGACGACTGGGACGACTACGCCCGGACCAAACCCGAGGAGTTCACCGAGCGCGCGCAGGCCTCGATGGCCCGCCACGTCGAGGCCATGGTCGGCTTCATGGATGCCGGAGCGGAGGTCTTCGACTACGGCAATTCGCTGCGGGACGAGGCCCGAAAAGGCGGGTACGGCAGGGCATTCGACTTTCTCGGCTTCGTTCCTGCCTACATCCGCCCGTTGTTCTGCGAGGGCAAGGGCCCGTTTCGTTGGGTCGCGTTGTCGGGCGAGGAGTCCGACATCGCCGCGACCGACAAGGCCATCCTCGACCTTTTCCCGGACGACGAACGGCTCCGCCGGTGGATCACCGCGGCCGGGGAACGCGTTGCCTTTCAAGGTCTTCCGGCGCGCATCTGCTGGCTCGGGTACGGCGAACGCGATCGCGCCGGACTGCGCTTCAACGAGATGGTCGCCTCGGGAGAGCTGGCCGCCCCGATCGTGATCGGTCGCGATCATCTCGACTGCGGGTCGGTCGCGTCGCCGTACCGGGAGACCGAGGCGATGGCCGACGGATCGGATGCGATCGCGGACTGGCCGCTGCTCAACGCCCTGCTCAACACCGCCTCCGGCGCCACCTGGGTGTCGATCCACCACGGTGGTGGAGTCGGGATCGGCCGATCCATCCACGCCGGCCAGGTCTGCGTGGCCGACGGCACCCCGCTCGCGGCGCAGAAGCTGGAGCGGGTGCTGACCAACGATCCCGGGACCGGCGTCATGCGGCATGTCGATGCCGGATACGAGCGGGCCGAGAGCATTGCGGCCGAGCGCGGCGTACGGATCCCGATGACCGAGTCGTGACCACGCCCGGCCAGATCGCGGCCCAGCGAGGCCTCGATGCGGCCTCGTCCTGGTGGTGCGCTCAGGCTTGGCTGCCCGAGGGTGTGAAGGACGACGTACGGCTGGTCGCCGGCCCGGACGGCCGGCTGACCGACGTGCAGACCGGGGTCGGACCCGCGGCTGCTGACAGCCAACTGGCCGGCATCGTGCTACCCGGGTTTGCCGACGCTCACTCGCACGCCTTCCATCGGGCGCTGCGCGGCCGTACGCACGACAGCGGAGGCACGTTCTGGACCTGGCGCGAGGCGATGTATTCGATTGCAGCGAAGCTGGACCCGGACTCCTACCGCGCCCTGGCGACCGCCGTGTACGCCGAATCCGCCCTGGCCGGGGTGACCTGCGTCGGGGAGTTCCACTACCTGCACCACGGCCCGGGCGGAAGGCCCTACGAGGACCCCAATGCCATGGGGGAGGCGCTGCGCGCAGCAGCGGCGGCGGCCGGGATCCGGCTCACCCTGCTCGACGCCGCGTACCTGAGCGGTGGCCTCGGTGCCGATGGCCATCAACCGCTCAACGAAGTCCAGCTGCGCTTCGCCGACCCGGACATCGACGCCTGG
>JACCUF010000019.1 GCA_013811975.1 Geodermatophilaceae bacterium
GCCGGCAGCCAGCAACCAGGTACGTCGCGACCCGGTGATGTCGCATAGTAGAAGCGTCTCAGAGTCCATCGGCGGATCAGTGATGGGTGGGGAAGCCGAGTTCCAGTCCGGATGATTGCTGGGGCCAGCGTGAGCTCACGGCTTTGGCACGGGTATAGAAGCGGACGCCGTCGGCCCCGTGCACGTGCAGATCGCCGAACAAGGAGTTGTTCCAGCCGCCGAAGGAGTAATAGGCCATCGGCACCGGAATCGGCACGTTGATCCCGACCATCCCGACCTGGACCCGCCGCGCGTACTCGCGGGCCACGAGTCCGTCGGCGGTGAACACCGCGGTCCCGTTCCCGTACGGGTTGGCGTTGACCAGGGCGAGCGCCGCCTCGAAGTCAGGCACCCGGACGACACACAGCACCGGACCGAAGATCTCCTCGCGGTAGCACTCCATCTCCGGCCGCACATGGTCGAGCAGCGTCAGCCCGAGCCAGAAGCCGCCGCCGTGGCCAGCCGGGACGTACCCACGTCCATCGACGACGACGTTCGCCCCGGCGGCCTCCGCGCCGTCGACATGCCCGCTCACCCGGTCGCGGTGCGCGCCGGTGACCAGCGGCCCCATGGATGAGGACGGCTCGCTTCCCGGTCCGACGACCACGGCCCGCCCGGCGTTCGCGATGGCCTGGACCAGCCGGTCCTGTACCCCGGTGTCCCCCACCGCCACAACGACCGAGATCGCCATGCAGCGCTCCCCGGCCGAGCCGTAGGCAGCGCTGACCGCGGAGTCGGCGGCCACGTCCAGGTCCGCGTCGGGCAGCACCACCATGTGGTTCTTCGCTCCGCCGAGGGCCTGCACCCGCTTGCCATTCGCCGTCCCGGTCTCGTAGACGTGCCGCGCGACCGGCGTCGATCCGACGAAGGAAATCGCGGCGATGTCGGGGTGCACCAACAACCGGTCGACGGCTTCCTTGTCACCCTGCAGAACCGTCAGGACACCGGGCGGCAGCCCGGCCTCGTAGGCCAATTCGGCAAGCCGCACAGATGCCGACGGATCGCGGTCGCTCGGCTTCAGGACGAAGGCATTGCCGCAGGCGATGGCGATCGGTGCCATCCACATCGGCACCATCACCGGGAAGTTGAACGGCGTTATCCCGGCAACGACTCCGAGCGGTTGGCGCATCGACCAGGCATCGATGCCCTTCGACACCTGTTCGGAGTGCTCGCCCTTGAGGTGATGCGCGATCCCGGTGGCGAAGTCCAGGACGTCGAGCCCTCGGCGCACCTCGCCCTGGGCGTCGGAGAACACCTTCCCGTGTTCGGCGCTGACGATCTCTGCCAGTTCGTCCACACGCTCGGCCATCAATTGGCGCCAGCCGAACAGGATCTGAGTGCGCTTGCTCAACGACGAAGCGCCCCAATCGAGCGACGCTGCCAGGGCCGAACCGACCGCCAGATCGACATCGGCAGTGTCGGCCAGAGCGACCTGGCGGGCCACCTGCCCGCTGACCGGATCGAAGACATCGCCGCGGCGGCCACCTTCTCCTACGGTCAGCTTGGCGTCGATGACGTGCGGGACGACGTCGGGAAGCTGATGAATATTCAAGCCGGCACCTCTGTTTCCAAGGACGGTGTGGACGAGGCGGTGTGCCGTGGCCTGGCCGTCGTTTCCCGTACGACCAGGCTCGGCTCGAGTTGCAGTCTGGCTACGGTCTCGCGGTTGCCGCGGATCCGTTCGAGCAGCAACTGGACGGCCAGACGTCCCATCTCGTGCCGCGGCTGGTGCACTGTGGTCAGCGAGACGTGCCGCAACGCAGCCAACGCCGTGTTGTCGTAGCCCACGACGGACATGTGAGCCGGCACCTGCATCCCGCTGTCTTCGAGCTCCGCGATCGCCCCGACGGCGTTGAGGTCGTTGGCGCAGAACAGCGCAGTTGTCGCCGGGGCGTGGCCCAGCAGAGCCCGCGCGCCCAGCACACCGCCCTTCTCGGTGTACTCGCTGCGCACGATCAGTGGCGGCAACCCGAATTCGGCCATCGCGGCTCGATAGCCGCGCCGTCGCAGCGCAGCCTGCGCCCCGTTGCCGCCGTCCAGGTGTGCGATCCGCCGGTGGCCGAGACCAGCGAGGTGGGCCACAGCGAGGCGAGCACCGGCCTCGCTGTCGTCGGTGACGGTGTCGATGTCGGGATGTCGGCAGCTGCGGGTCACCGCGACGACCGGTGACTGTCGGGCGGCGCCAGCCATGACACGGGTGGCGACCACCGGTCCGAGCAGGATGAGACCGGCGGGAGAGAAGGACAGCAGCGTGTCGATCACTTGCTCCTCCCGGGCAACTCGGCGCTGACCGGTCTGCAAGAGCAGCGAGAAGCCCTGCTCGTGTGCAGCTTGGTCGACACCGTCCACCAGATCGGCGAAGAACTGGTTGTGCAGGTCGGATACCAGCACCCCGAGCACGGTCGAGTCGCGGCTGGCCAGCTGCCGGGCCAGCGCATGTGGCCGGTACCCGAGTTCCGTCGCTGCGGCGACCACGGCAGCCCGCCGGGCAGAACTGACCCTGGGAGAGTCCCTCATCACCAGCGAAACGAGGGAGCGGGAGACGCCGGCTCGCAGCGCGACGTCCTCCATCGTGGCTCGCCCCATGTCCCTCCTCCACTGTCATGCCGGGCGTACGCCGGGTGAACGCAACGGGTCCGAACCCTTGACACCGAGGGCACGCACGCTACAAGGTTGTCGCGCTCCAAACAATAGAGCGCTCTAACGGCGGCAAAGGGGCCTTCGTGCGGATCGGCATCACCGGCGCGGGACGGATCGGGGCGATGCATGCCCGCAATCTGAGTCTCCTGCCGGGCCTCGACGAACTCGTCCTGCATGACCCGATCTCTGGTCGAGCCCAAGCCGTGGCAACGCGATTGACGCCTTCGACGGTTCGGACCCGCACGGCGGCCAGCTATCCCGAGCTGTTGGCTCAGGTCGACGGGATCGTGGTAGCCACCCCGACCACCACGCATGCCGACCTCGTGTTGCTCGCCGTCGCGGCCGGTGTTCCGACACTGTGCGAGAAGCCGGCCGCCGACAACGAGCCGGCGCTGCGGGAAATGGTGGATGCCGTCGATCGGTCCGGGGTCGAAGTCCTGGTCGGCTTCCAGCGCCGCTTCGACCCACCGTTGGTCGAGATGCGTCGTCGGGTCCTGGCCGGCGAACTCGGCACCGTCTACCACGTACGCGCGCTGGGACAGGACCACGAGCCGCCCGATCTCGGGTTCATTCCGACCTCCGGGGGTATGTTCCGCGATCTGTTCATCCACGACTTGGATGCGATCCCCTGGTTGGTCGACGAGCCGGTCGTCGAGGTGTACGCGACGGGGTCGGTGCTCGTGGACCAGGCCTTCGCCGCCAGCGGTGACGTCGACACAGCCGTGGTCCTGCTCCGGTTCGCCTCAGGGACCTTGGCAACGCTGACCGGCGGCCGGCGCGACGGCCTGGGCTATGACCATCGGATAGAGGTGATCGGGAGCCGGGACGCCCTGGTGGTCGGCCTGGACGACCGGACCCCGCTGACCTCCCTCCAGCCGTCGGGTCCGGTCAGCCGACCCGAGGCCTACCGCGGCTTTTCCGAGCGCTTCGCGGTCGCCTACGCCGCCGAGGTCGCCACCTTCGTCGAGGTCGTCGCCGGGCGTGCCGGCAACCCGAGCCCGGTGCGTGACAGCCTGGTCAGTGTCGGCTTGGCCGGTGCCTGCGAGCGTTCGCGGGCCGCAGGCATGCCCGTCCGGATGCCCGTGGGGATGGCGGCGTGACCTCGACGCGCGTCGCGGCCGCGCCGATCAGCTGGGGCGTCTGCGAGGTGCCTGGCTGGGGAGAAGTGCTGCCGGTGGACCACGTGCTCGCCGAGATGGCCGCCCTCGGGTTGCGGGCCACCGAGCTGGGTCCGCCGGGGTTCCTGCCCGAGCAGGCTGAGTCCCTGAGGGCCGATCTCGCGGCCCATGACCTGATCCTTGTCGGGGGGTTTGTGGCCCTGGTGCTGCACGACCCCGCCGTACGGGAGACGACCCTGGCCGAGGTCGAGCGGGCCTGCGCCCTGCTGTCCGGTGCCGGCGGCGAGGTACTGGTGGTGGCCGCCGCGACCGGCCTGGATGGTTATGACAACCGACCGGAGCTGGACGCCGACAAGTGGCGGTACCTCGTGGACACGGTGCAGCTCGTGTCGTCGATCGCTTCGGAACACGGCTTGACCGCCACCCTGCACCCGCATGTGGGGACGCACGTGGAATCAGCATCGGAGGTGGATCGGTTTCTGGCCAGCAGCTCGGTGCCCCTGTGCTTGGACACCGGCCACCTCCTCATCGGCGGCGCCGATCCGGTGGCGGTGGCGCGCCGGCACGGGCACCGGGTCGCCCACGTCCACCTCAAGGACGTCGATGCGTCGGTGGCGCTCCGCGTGCAGTCCGGCGAGATGAGTTACCAGAAGGCGGTGGCAGCTGGTCTCTACCGTCCGCTCGGTCAAGGTGATGTCCCCGTACGTGAGGTCATCAACGCGCTCACGACGGCCGGGTACGGCGGCTGGTGGGTGTTGGAGCAGGACACCGCGCTGCCTGTCGGACAGCCGTTGTCAGGCACATATCGGAATGATCACGACGACCTGCGAAGTCGACCACGGCGCGACACCGCCGCGAGCATCGAATACCTGCTGGCGGCGCTGTCGCCGGGACCCTTCCAAAAGGAGACACCATGAACAGCTTGTCGCCACGCACCTACCGTTCGGCATGGAGGGCAGCAGTCGCGGTCATCGGTCTCGCCGTCGTGACCTCCTGCACCAGCCCGAGTGCTCCGGAGGATGAGGGATCGGCCGACTCGACCGAGGGGGGGTCGGACTCGGGCTCCGCGGCGGCGTCCGGAGACATATCCATCGCCGTCATCACCCACGGCGGTGACGGTGACGCGTTCTGGAGCGTCGCGCAGAACGGCGCCGAGCAAGCCGGAGAGGACCTTGGCGTCGAGGTCAACTACACCAGCGACGGAGACGCCGCCGCGCAGGCGCGGCTGATCGACAACGCTGTGGCGCAGGGCGTTTCCGGGATGGTCGTGTCCATGGCCAACCCCGACGCGCTGCAAGGCTCCATCGAGGCGGCGGTGGAGGCCGGGATCCCGGTCATCACGATCAACTCCGGTGAGGCCGAGTCCATCGAGTTCGGTGCCCTGGCACATGTCGGGCAGAGCGAGGAGGTCGCCGGAGAAGGTGCCGGAGAGCGCTTCACGGAGGAGGGCGCCACCAAGCTGCTGTGCGTGATCCCCGAAGCCGGCAACATCGGACTCACCCAGCGTTGCGAGGGTGCGGCTAGTTCCTTCGGTGACGTCACGGAACTGCAGGTCGACCTGAACAACCCGACGGATGTGCAGGCGCGCATCCGTGGTGCCCTGCAGGCCGATCCCGAGATCGACGGCGTGCTCGCGCTCAACCCCCAGGTCGCGACCGCCGCCGTCAGTGCAGCGGGTGAGGCCGGCTCGGAGGCGCAGGTCGCCACTTTCGACCTCAGCGCCGACGTCATCGCCGGCATCGAGGCAGGCGACATCTTGTTCGCGGTCGACCAACAGCAGTACCTGCAGGGCTACCTTCCGGTCGTCATGATCAAGCTGTTCATCGAGAATGCGAACACGATCGGTGGCGGCCTGCCGGTACTGACCGGCCCCGGGTTCGTCGACGAGTCCAACGCGGCTGACGTGGCCGAGTACGCGGAGCGCGGTACCCGCTGACGCGGCGGTCCGCCGCAGGACCCAGGAGGAGACGGATGTCTACAACGGGATCAGCGGCAGCGGGATCAACGGTCGCAGCCCCAGATCAGACCGCCCCTGCAGCAACCCCGGGCGCCTCGACCGATGAGGATCTCGGCCGAAACCGGCTCGCCGACCGGCTGATCAAGCGTCCGGAACTGGCGGCGCTGGTCGGTGCGGTCGGGGTGTTCGTGTTCTTCTCCGTCATCACCGAGCAGTTCCTCTCCCCGCTGGGTGTGGCCACCTGGCTCGACGACGCGGCCACGCTCGGGATCATGGCGGTTGCGGTCGCGCTGCTGATGATCGGCGGCGAGTTCGACCTGTCGGCCGGGGTGATGACCGCCAGCTCCGCGCTGGTGACCGGCCTGCTGGCCACCGAGGTGGGACTGAACGTGTGGGTGGCGATGGCCTTCTCGCTGGTCTTCGCCCTCGGGGTGGGTGCGGCCAACGGCTGGGTGGTGATTCGCACCGGCCTCCCGAGTTTCATCGTCACCCTCGGCACGTTCTTCGCCCTGCAGGGATTGAACCTCGGCGTCACCAGGCTGGTCACCGGGAGCGTCACCGTCAGCGGGATCAGTTCGGCACCAGGGTATGAGTCCGCCGGCGCTCTGCTCGCCTCGAAGATCTCGGTCTTCGGGACCGGTGTGCAGGTGTCGGTCTTCTGGTGGGTGATCGTAACTGTGCTTGCGGCGTTCGTGTTGTTGCGCACCAGGTTCGGGAACTGGATCTTTGCGGTGGGCGGTGCTGCCGCCAGCGCACGTGGCGTCGGCGTACCAGTCATGCGTACGAAGGTGTTGCTGTTCATGACCACAGCCGGGGCTGGCTGGTTGGTGGGCCAGATGCTGCTACTCCGATTCACCTCGGTCCAGGCGAACCAAGGCATCGGCGCCGAGTTCCAGTACATCATCGCGGCCGTCATCGGCGGCTGCCTGCTGACCGGCGGCTTCGGTTCCGCGGTCGGCGCCGCGATCGGGGCGCTCATCTTCGGCATGGCCCGGCAGGGGATCGTTTTCGCGCAGTGGAACAGCGACTGGTTCCAGCTCTTTTTGGGCGCGATGCTGCTGGCCGCCGTACTGGTGAACAACAGCTTCCGCAAGCGAGCAGAGAGGTCCCGACGATGACCGAAGAACGGACGACCGAAGCACCGATGATCGAGGTACGGGGGATCGGCAAACGGTACGGCTCGGTGTTGGCCGTCGCTGACGTCTCAGCGACCGTCGATCAGGGTCGGGTCACCTGCATTCTGGGCGACAACGGTGCCGGCAAGTCCTCGCTGATCAAGATTCTGGCCGGTGCCCACCCGCACGACGAGGGCCAATACCTGGTGCAGGGGGAGGAGGTGCACTTCACCTCACCCCGCCAGGCCCTGGACCGGGGCATCGCGACCGTCTACCAGGACCTTGCGGTGGTGCCGTTGATGAGTGTCTGGCGGAACTTCTTCCTGGGCTCCGAGCCGCGGACCGGCGTCGGCCCGTTCAAGGTCATCGACCGCAAGGCCGCCAAGGCCACCGCGCGGCAGTCGCTCAAGGACATGGGCATCGAGCTGGCCGACGTCGAGCAGCCGGTGGGAACCCTGTCCGGCGGCCAGCGCCAATGCGTGGCGATCGCCCGCGCCGTGCACTTCGGAGCCAAGGCATTGATTCTCGACGAACCGACCGCGGCCTTGGGCGTCAAGCAGGCCGGGGTGGTCCTCAAGTACGTGGCCCAGGCTCGCGACCGAGGCCTCGCCGTCATCCTGATCACCCACAATCCGCACCACGCCTACCCCGTCGGCGACTCGTTCCTGATCCTCAAGCGGGGCCGATCCCAGGGCTTCACAGCCAAGGCCGACATCACCCTGGACGAGTTGACCCGTCAGATGTCGGGCGGCGAAGAGCTGGAGACGCTGGTCCACGAGCTGGCCACCGCCCGCGAATGACCGCCAGCGCGCCCTTGGACGTCCTCACCGTCGGGCGGGTCGGGGTCGACCTCTATCCCGAGCAGAGCGGCGTACCGCTCGAGCAGGTGACCTCCTTCGCCCGGTCTCTGGGCGGCACGGCCACCAACGTCGCGGTGGCAGCCGCGCGCTGGGGGTTGCGCACCGCCGTACTCACGAAGGTGGGGCCGGACCCGTTCGGGCGGTACGTCCGTAAGGCGCTGACCGGCTTCGGTGTGTCAGCCGACCACGTCGGCACGTCGAGCGAGCTGCTCACCCCAGTGGTCTTCTGCGCCCTGGACCCACCCGATGACCCACCGTTGCTGTTCTACCGCCTGCCGCAGGCGCCGGACACGACGATCACCGACGAGGACGTGCCGTGGCAGGTCATCGACACGGTGTCCCTGCTGTGGGTCACCGGCACCGGGGTGAGTGTCGAGCCCGCGCGCAGCACCCAGCACGAGATCCTGCGCCGCCGCGGACGGCGGGGCCAGGTCGTCCTGGACCTGGACTGGCGACCGATGTTCTGGCCCTCGGTGGCCGACGGCCGGCGCGAACTCGCGGCGATGCTCGATCTGGTCACCGTGGCGGTGGGCAACCTCGACGAGGTGGAGGTGGCTGTCGGCACCCGCGACCCGTACGCCGCCGCCTCGCTGCTGCTCGAGCACGGACTGCAGATGGCCGTCGTGAAGATGGGTGCGACCGGCGTGCTGGTTGCGACCCAGGAGGGCACGCACGTTGTGCCGCCGCTGCCGGTCGAGGTCGTCTGCGGGCTGGGAGCCGGCGACGCCTTCGGTGGTGCGCTGGCCCATGGGCTGCTCGCCGGGTGGGACCCACTGCGGATCGCGCAGGTGGCCAACGCCGCCGGCGCCTACGTAGCCGGCCAGCTCGCCTGCGCCAACGCGATGCCGACGCCGAACCAACTCGACGCCCTGCTCGCCTCCGCGGGCTCGGCGGGGCCATGAGCCGAGAGCGAGTGAGCATCGCAGCGAGGAACGAGCGAGGAGCGGAGCGAGTGGTGCGCGCAGCGCACGAGGCGGGGCCATGAGCCGAGAGCGAGTG
>JACCUF010000025.1 GCA_013811975.1 Geodermatophilaceae bacterium
GCAGTCCGGGAGAGGGTCGGGATCATCGATGTCACGCCGATCGGCAAGCTCGACCTGCGCGGCCCGGATGTCTCCAAGCTGTTGAACCAGCTCTACATCAACAAGTGGTCCAAGCTCGCCGTGGGCAAGGTCCGGTACGGCGTCATGTGCGCCGAGGACGGCGTGGTGATGGACGACGGCGTCACCGGCCGTCTGGGCGAGGACCACTATCTGATGTCCACGACGTCCTCTGGTGCGGCCAATGTCTGGGAGTGGGTGGAGAACTGGCTGCAGACCGAGCATCCCGAGTGGCAGATCCATGTCACGCCGGTCACCACTGCCTACGCCAGCATCAATGTCGCCGGTCCCCGCTCCCGCGAACTCGTCGGACGGCTGACTGAGGGCATCGACCTTTCGGCCGAAGCTTTCCCGTACATGAACGTGCGTACCGGACGCGTCGCCGGAGTGGACGACTGCGTGCTGTGGCGGATCGGTTTCACAGGTGAGCTGTCCTACGAACTGCACGTCCCGGCCGGGTACGGACTGCACGTTTGGGAGCGGCTGCTCGAGCACGGCAAGGATCTCGGCGTCTCAGCCTTCGGCGTTGAGGCCCAGCGGATCCTGCGTCTGGAGAAGGGTCACCTGATCATTGGCCAGGACACCGACGGGCTGACCCGGGCATTCAGCGCCGGGCTGGACTGGGCGGTCAAACTCGACAAAGCAGATTTCGCCGGCAAGCCCGAACTCGTGTGGCAGCAGCAGGAAACCGGTGGCATGCGTCTGGTCGGGTTGCAACCGGAGGACGGGTCGATCGTGCCGCCGGAGGCCAGCCAGATCGTCCGGCCCGGTCGCGGCAAGACACTGGACATCATGGGCCGGATAACGTCGAGCCGGATGTCGCCGACCCTGGGTCGCTCGATCTGTCTGGGACAGCTCGACGCTTCGCTGGCCACGGCCGGCACCGTAGTGACCGTGCGACTGCCCGACGGGCGCGACATTGCGGCGAAGGTCACCGAACAGTTGGCTCACGTGGATCCATCGGGTGATCGTCAGCAGTTGGTCAGCGACGTTCCCGAGCCGGTTCCGGCCGCCATCGCCGCGCCGGACCTCCCGCGCAGCGCGATCACGCCGGACCTGCCGGGTGTATCCCAGTTGGCCACCGGTGGCCCTTCGGAGGCAGCGGTCTGCATCTATGACCTTTCCGGGCTGTCCAAGTTCGGCGTACGCGCCGCTGCTGACGGTCCGGTGGGTCGGGCTCTGGGTACCGGGCTCGCCGCCACAACGAGAGCAGATGACGGCAGCCTGGTCGTCGGGTCCGGCCCAGGGGAGTGGCTGGTCCTTGCCGATCCCGCACTGTCTTTAGACCTGCGAGCCCGACTGGAATCCGCGGCCGAGTCCGCCGATGGATTTGCTTCGTTCGTCGATCTGACTCATGGTCGGGCACTGATCCGGTTGGCTGGGACGCGCAGCGCGGACCTGCTCGCCAAGGTCTGCGGTATCGATTTCTCCGACGACATCACTGCCGACGGTTCCGCTCTGCGCACTTCGGTGGCAAAGCTGGTGACCGACATCGTGCGCGATGACCAGGATGGCGTGCCCAGCTATCTGCTGCACTGCGAGCGTTCTTCTGGTTCCTATCTGTTCCACGCCCTGGTCGATGCCGGTACCGAGTTCGGCATCCAGACCATCCGCTAGTCCGCAAGACCTGTCTGTCAACTGAGGAGATTGTGCATGGCCTTTCCCAGCGACCTCGAGATCGCCCGCGGCGCAACACTGAAGCCGATCGCTGACATCGCCGAATCGATGGGGCTGCGGCCAGAGTTCCTCGAGCCCTACGGCCGGGACGTACTCAAGATCCGGCTCGAGGCGATCGAGGAGCTGGCCGACCGGCCGAAGGCGAAGTACGTCGTCGTGTCTGCGGTAACGCCGACGCCACTGGGCGAGGGAAAGACCACGACGCTCATGGGCCTTGGCCAGGCGATGAGCCACATCGGAAAGCGGGCAACGGTCGCCGTACGCCAGCCCTCGATGGGTCCCACGTTCGGCATCAAGGGCGGTGCGGCCGGTGGAGGTTACAGCCAGGCCGTGCCGATGGAGATTCTCAACCTGCATCTCACCGGTGATTTCCACGCGGTCACCGCTGCGCACAACCTGCTCTCGGCGATGGTCGACAACCATCTGCACAAGGGCAACGAGAGTGGCCTGGACCTGAACAACATCACCTGGCGGCGGGTGCTCGACGTCAATGACCGCTCGCTGCGAAACATCGTGGTGGGGCTGGGCTCCCGGATGGACGGGGTCACCCGCCAGACCGGCTTCGACATAACCGCGGCCTCAGAAGTCATGGCGATCCTGGCCCTGTCGATCTCCGTGGCCGACATGCGGGAACGGCTCGGCCGCATCGTGGTCGGCTATACCAAGGACGGGACGCCGGTGACCTCCGAAGAGATCGGTGGTGCGGGGGCGATGGCGGTGATCATGCGCGAGGCGATCAAACCCAACCTGTTGCAGACCCTGGAGAACACGCCCGTCCTGGTCCACGCAGGGCCGTTCGGCAACATCGCCACCGGCAACTCCTCGATCGTCGCCGACCTGATCGGTATCCGAGCCGGTGACTTCCTCCTCACCGAGGCCGGGTTCGGCGCCGACATGGGCGCTGAACGCTTCTTCAACATCAAGTGCCGCACATCGGGACTGACTCCGGACGCAGCCGTCGTGGTGTCCACGGTACGAGCACTCAAGGCGCACTCCGGGAAGTTCAAGATCGTGGCGGGCAAGCCGCTGCCCGAGGACCTGCTGGCGGAGAACCCCGACGATGTGCATGCTGGTGGAGCGAACCTGCGCAGGCAGATCGAGAACATTCGACTCCATGGCGTCTCACCGGTGGTGGCCATCAACGCCTTCCCCGACGATCACGAATCCGAGCACCAGGCGATCATGGAGATCGCGCAGGAGATGGGCGCTCGGGTCGCCGTGGCCAACCACTTCGGCAAGGGTGGCGCTGGGGCAACCGAACTCGCCGAGGCCGTGGCCGAAGCCGCCGACGAGAAATCGGACTTCGCGGTCCTCTATCCCGACGAGGCCTCGCTGCGGGAGAAGATCGAGATCGTCGCCGCCAAGGTGTACGGGGCGGACGGGGTGGACTACTCGCCGGCCGCGGCCAAACAACTGGACACCTACGAGCGGGCCGGCTTCGGCCACCTGCCGGTCTGTATCGCGAAGACCCACCTGTCCATCTCCTCAAATCCGAAGCTACTGGGCGCGCCGACCGGTTGGCGGCTGCCGGTACGCGAGGTCCGGGCCTCGGTCGGCGCCGGCTTCGTGTATCCGATCTGCGGCGACATGATGACCATGCCAGGCCTCGGGGCCGCCCCGGCTGCGACGTCGATCGACCTCGACGAGAACGGTGAGATCGTCGGCCTCTCATGAGTGCCGATCCGGCCCCACTCCTGCACGTCATGCGCATAGCGTGCGGATTTCGGCCCGATCTCTGGACGTTATGCGCATAACGTGCGGGTGCCGCTCATGAGCGCGGTGCTGATCGACGGTCGGCAGTACGCGGCGGACTTGTCCGCTCGGCTCGCGGACGAGGTCGAGGAGCTTGCGTGCACTGGCGAACGGCCGGGACTGGCGACCGTCGTGGTGGGTAACTCCTATCCGGCGCATGCCTACGAACGGCGGGTACGCCGACTGGCTGAGCGAGTCGGTTGCCATTACGTGTGCGAGGCGCTGCCGGGAGCGGCTGCCGAGGCTGATGCGCTGGCCGTCGTCGGCAAGCTCGGTGCCGATCCGCGAATCTCCGGGATTCTGATCCTGCGTCCACTCCCGGCGCAGGTCTCCGAAGCCTCGCTCTACCGCGCGCTGGACCCGATCAAGGACATCGAATCGGTGCATCCGATCAGTGCCGGGCTGCTGGCTCTTGGCCGCCCGCGGTACGTCCCCTCTACTCCGGCATCGGTCTTCCACCTGCTGGACCGTTACCTGACGGAGTCGGGACGCGATCCGGCGCAGACCTACCGCCAAAGCAACCTCGTCGTGGTCGGCCGTTCGGCCAACGTGGGCAAGCCGGCTCTGATGTTGGCCATGGACCGTGGGGCCACTGTTGTGTCCTGCGACGAGCACAGCCATGCCGCCGGCCTGCTGTTCGAGCACACCACCCAGGCCGACATTCTGATTGTTGCCGCGGGGGTGGCGGGCTTGATCCGCGGGAAACACGTCAAGCAGGGCGTCATCGCGGTCGACGTCGGGATCAACGCGATCAAGGACGGCGACACAGGCAAGGTTCGCCTGGTCGGTGACATCGACACCGAGGACGTTGCCGGCCGGGCTGAGGCGATCACCCCGGTTCCCGGCGGCGTCGGCCCTATCACCGACGTCTGGTTGTTGCGTAACACCGTCGCTGCGGCCAGGCTCGCCCAGGGGATCGGCGCCGCTTTCCCATCGACCGAAGGTCTGCAGCTACCTGTCATTTGTTGACTGTGCTGCAACATCGTTTCCTCAAAGGGTTTACAGGTTCTCCTCTCCGGACGATGATCTGCCCGACGGAATTATCAGCGCATAGAGGCTCGTCCCTGGGGAGTAGCTATGACCGACACCGCAACAGACAGAGTTAGTCAACTTCGGGGTGAGCACCGAAGTCGGCAGGTGCGCTGGGGCTTCATCTGGGCGCTGACCTGTGCCGTGCTCTGGGGGGCCTGGTACGTCCCGGGCACGGCAATCTACTTCGAGGCGCCGTTCGTCGACATGGTCGACAACTACTTGCTCGCGGCCTTCGTGATCACCGTGCTCAACGCGATCGCGGTCCTTATCGCGTTGTTCGTCTGGGTGGCGGTCCTGGGCAAGACCGGCGACTACGTACGAACCATGAAGCAGACCAAGATCTCCCGCTGGTACGCACCCGCGGGCCTGGCCGGGATGCTTGCCATCTTCGGCTCGATCATCGCAATCGCTTATGTGGGCCTGGCGTTCGCAGCTGTGGCCGCCCTCATGTACCCGATTGTCGGCGCATGGGCGGCCAAGGTCTGGTACAACGAGCGGATCACCAAGCAGGCCGCCGTAGGCATCCTGGTAATCGTCG
>JACCUF010000034.1 GCA_013811975.1 Geodermatophilaceae bacterium
GGACGGCGCGAGCCGTCGAGGTCGGCAACCTGTCGGTGAACTCGAACTCCTCGGTGCGCTACTCGACGCCGTTCGGCGGCTTCAAGCAGTCCGGTCTGGGCCGTGAGTTGGGTCCGGACGCGCTGGAGGTATTCACCGAGACCAAGAACGTCTACATCGCTACCGAGGACTAGGGTGGACGTTGCTGGATTGCCGCGCAAGAAGAACCGCCCGATCGAATGATCGGGCGGTTCCTTTGAGTTCGTGTCTACGTTCAGGCGGAGCGGGCTCGCCGTCCGCGAAGGACCTCGAGCCGTTCGGCCAGGACCTCTTCGAGGTCGTCGATGCTACGGCGCTCGAGCAGCATGTCCCAGTGGGTCCGCGGTGGCTTGCCCTTCTTCGCGGCTGGCTCACCGCCGCCCACCAGTCGGGCCAACGTACCGTCGTTCTTGCACTCCCAGATCAACGGCACCTCGGCGTCATCAGCAAAAGGGATCGCGAAAGAATGACCGTTCGCGCACCTGTATTGCATCAACTGGCGCGCGATCGGCTCAGCGTTGCGGTCAGTCTCGTAGCTGATGCTGCCGAGCCGGCTGCCGCGCAATGAGCGTTCTCCCATTGTGTTCCCTCCCTGGGCTGTGCTACCAAACCCAACGACCGATCGGCAGGGATGATTCCCGCTGGCCGACCTAGCTACCGTGGGTCTTTGTTGCCCAGTATTCGGACGCCGAGCCCTTCCGGATTGCCGACCCCGCGAATAGATCAGCGACCCTCGTGCGCCGCATCGAGTTCGGCCGAGGGCGCCCGCACCCCCCAGAGGGCGATGGTTCCAGCGGCGAGAACCAGCAGGATGCCGATGATTCCGGCACGGTCGGAGTCGAAGGCGAAGGTGAAGAATCCGACCAACGTCGGTGCCAGGAAGGACACCGCACGGCCAGTGGTTGCGTAGAGGCCAAACATCTGCCCTTCCTTCCCGGGCGGGGTCAACCGAGCCAGGTAGGTACGCGACGAAGACTGAGCGGGACCCACGAACAGGGTCAACGCCAGTCCGAAGATCCAGAACGATGTCGGACCGGACAGGAACGCGAGGATTCCGCCGCTGACCAGCATCCCGATCAGCGACCCCATGATCACCGCCTTGGGGCCGATGCGGTCGTCGAGCCGACCACCGATGATCGCCCCGACGGCCGAAGCCACGTTCGCGGCGACGCCGAAGATGAGCACGTCCGCTTCGTTGATGCCGTACACCGTTACTGCCAGGACGGCACCAAAGGTGAAGATGGCAGCCAGTCCGTCGCGGAACAGCGCGCTCGCGCCGAGGAAGTACACCGTGTGCCGGTCGGTGCGGTAGAGCTCCTTCAGATCTGCGAACAACTTCCTGTACGACGCGAGGAAGCCGAGCCGTTTCTCCTTGGGCAATCCGGGAGTTTCCGGGACCTTCAGCAGGACGGGAATCGCGAAAAGGGCGAACCACAGCGCCGCTACGAGCGCGATCACGCGAATGTTGAGGCCGCCGTCGGTGCTGATCCCCAGCGCGCCCCTCGTGTCACCGTCCCCGGTGACGAAACCCACGTAGACCAGCAACAACAGTACGATTCCGCCGAAATAGCCCATGGCCCAACCGAATCCGGAGACACGGCCGATGTTGTCGGGCGTCGAGACCTGTCGCAACATCGCGTTGTAGGAGACCGAAGCGAACTCGAAGAAGATCGACCCGAGGGCCAGCAGAACGAGCCCGAGCCAAAGATAGGAGTACTCGTTCTGCACGAAGAAAAGTCCGGCCGTGGCCACGACGACCAATCCGGTCCAAAAGCCGAGCGAGAGCTTGCGGTGCCCCCCGGCATCCGCACGTTGTCCGGTAACCGGAGCCAGGAGGGCGATGAACAAGCCCGCGATCCCGATCGACCAGGCGAGATAACTGTTCGCACTGATCGAGCCGGGCAGATCCGCACCGACCGAGTCGGTCAGATAGACCGAGAAGACGAAGGTGAGGATGACGGCGTTGTAGGCCGCCGAGCCCCAGTCCCACAGTCCCCAGGCCAGCACCTGCCCTCGGGTGCCCGGTGCCTGGACCGAACCCTGATCTAGCGCGGCCGTACTCATGACACAACTGCGCAGGCGTCGACGTCGGTGCTCATGGATCGGCAGCCTAGGGGGTGTCCCTCGCTGCACCGATCAGTGCACGCAGTTCCGCCGGAACCTCACCGCCGGAGAAGGCGGCTGTGCTCTCGTCCGGACACGGCCGGGTCGGATCCAGGTACCGGGGGACCCCTGGTTCAGCTCGTCGCAGCTCCTGCAACTGCATCGTGATCGCGGCGATGATCCGAACGCGCGCCCGGTTTGCATCGCCCATCCGGTTCGCGCTCAGATCGTCGAGCGGTACCGGGGGCCCCACGTGGACCTGCATCAACGGTTGCCGCCAGATCGACCGGGCGAAGCTGACGAGCTTGCGCGCGTCGTCGGCGTAGCACAGCACCTCATGGGCCCCCCACGAGGTGACCGGGATCACCGGGACCCGGGACAGCAGTGCCATCCGGGCCACCCCGCTGCGACCGCCTTCAGGCCACAGATCGCGATCCAGGCCGATCCGGCCCTCGGGGTACACGACGATGTGCCCGTTGTTGTCCAGCACCGTGTCGGTCACGGTCAGGGCGTGGCGGGCGTCTCCGCTGCCCCGATCGACGCGGATGAAGCCAGCCCGCTCCAGCAACGTCCCAAGACCCTTGGCGGTCATCAGCCCCCGGGTCGCCATGAAGCGCGGCCGGATCCCGACGTTGTACAGGGACGGCGCCAACACGATCGCGTCGTAGTCGCCAATGTGGTTGGCCACCACGATGAGTGGGCCGGCCAGTAACCTCGGTTCCACGCTGCCGGTCACAGTGACCCGACCAGGAAGGCTGGCTAGCGGAGCGCCGTAGTGCAGTAGCGCATCCCATGCCGGCCACAGAGGTTGCGCGGCAATCTTGTTCTGCCGGCTCACCCAGTCAGGCAAGCTACCGTTCACCTGCTCGGCCATTGACCTCTACCCTCGAGTACCTCGCGTAACACCGTCGGCGCGTCGGTCATGATGCCGTCCACGCCGAGATCCAAGGCGTGCGTGATCTCGGTCGCCGTGTTCAGCGTCCAGACATGTACTTGTAAACCGAGGGCATGCGCGGTCGCCAGCATCCTCGCGTCCACCACGGGCCGGCCGGCCACCGACATCGGAACCTGCGCACAAGCCGCCCGTACCCGCAGTACCGCGGCGGCTTTTGGCGAGAACGACGCGAGTCGCAGTGCGGCTACACCGCGCCTGCCGAGGGAGGTACACAGTTTGGGACCGAGGACCCGGCGTGCGGCCTCGACCCGAGCATCGATGAAGGAGGCGACGCACACCCGGTCCACCGCATTGGCGCCCATGATCGCCCGGGTGACCCCGGCGACTGCCCCGGGAGACTTGATGTCGATGTTGATCCTCAGCGTCGGGAAGCTGGCCAGGACTTCGTCGAGTCGGGGGATCCACTCGGAACCTGCGATGCGTGCCTTCTTGACCTGCGCCCACGGCAGCCGGTCGATCCGTCCGGTGCGATCGGTGACCCGGTCCAGTGTGCGGTCATGGAAGACCACCGCAACATCATCAGCAGTGGTGTGGACGTCGGTC
>JACCUF010000039.1 GCA_013811975.1 Geodermatophilaceae bacterium
ATGACGGTGTACGTCGACGGCAAGCCGGTGAAGTCGATCATCGGTGCCAAACCGAAGTCGGCCATTCTCGCCGAGCTCGCCGACTACCTCTGAGACACAGCGCAGCCCAGCATGTCAGCTGAGGTGCGCGCTCATCCCGACGACCGCCGCCTTCCCAGGAACGCCGATCCGGCCGGTGGTCGGC
The DNA here is from genome assembly GCA_013811975.1 of Geodermatophilaceae bacterium. Taxonomy (GTDB): domain Bacteria; phylum Actinomycetota; class Actinomycetes; order Mycobacteriales; family Geodermatophilaceae; genus JACCQS01. Next base: position 185 of record JACCUF010000039.1, read on the forward strand.
TCTACCCTTTGCTGGCAAGGACGAGATGAACTCCGGATGCCAGAATGGTCCGGTGAGTCGATCCGCGGATGGCAGCAGCGAGCCAGAGCTGCGTCGCGGAGACAGCGGCGCAGGCGTGGCCGACGTCCGGGAGATCCTCACCTCGCTCGGTCTGCTGCCCGAGGCGGGGGTGCCGCACCTGCCCGTTATCCACGCCGCTGAGTTCGACTCCGCCGTCGAACTCGCCGTCCGCCATTTCCAGCAGGTACGAGGGCTGTCGGTGGACGGTGTCGTCGGGCGGGAGACCTACGACGCGATGACCGCGGCGCGTTGGCGCTTCGGTGATCGGCTGCTGCAGCACTCGGTGAGCAGGTTGATGCACGGCGACGACGTCATGACCCTGCAGGAGCGGCTGATCGGGCTCGGGTACGACGCCGGGAAACCGGATGCGGTCTTCAGTGAAGCGACCGCGCGAGCGTTGCGTGGCTTTCAGGCCGACTACGGGTTGATCGTCGACGGCACCTGCGGTCCGGCCACCATTCGGGCGCTGCACCAGCTCAGCCGAGTGGTCAGCGGCGGACGTCCCCAGCTGCTGCGTCAAGAAGCCGCCCTGGTCAACTCGGGCCCACACCTGTTCGGCAAGCGGGTTGTCATCGATCCTGGGCACGGGGGCCCGGACAAGGGACACATGGTGGGCGAGACCACCGAGTCCGACCTCACCTGGGACATCGCGTCGCGGATCGAGGGTCAGCTCGCCGCGGCCGGCGGTACGGCTTATCTGACCCGCGGACGTCGCGGCAACCCGACCACGACGGAGCGGGCGGCCTTGGCCAACGCCACCGATGCGGACCTGCTGCTCAGCCTGCACGTCGAGTCACATCCCTCCGCGCATGCCCGTGGTGTCGCGACGTACTACTTCGGCACCGGCTCAGGGTCTGGGCCCGGTTCCTCGGTAGGCGAGAACCTGGCCGGGATGCTGTGCCGAGAGGTGGTCTCGCGGACCAGCCTGCTCGACTGTGGGACACACGCCAAGTCCTGGGAGCTGCTGCGGCTGACCCGGATGCCGGCCGTACGCATGGACTGCGGTTATCTCTCGCACCCGGTCGACCGGCGCATGCTGCTCGACGCCCGGTTCCGCAGCACCATCGCCCAGGCAGTGCTGGCCGCGATCCAGCGGCTCTACCTGCCCGTGGCCGAGGACTTTCAGACCGGAGCCTTTGACCTGCAGCCCCTCCGCCGCTGACCTTCAGCCATTCCGCCCTTTTCGCGATAACGCTACGAATGGCCGCCTGAATCGCGCAGTTTTCGCGATAACGGCGCCTCAAGGCCAGATAACCGGCGCGCGGCCAGGCTCATCTCACGGATCGACGGACGTGACAGGAGGCGCAGTTCGTACGACGATGGGGCACCGCCCGCGCGACACGTGACCGTCGTGATGACCAGGAAGAGAGCCGCCACCATCGACGACGTACGTCCGAGCTCGGAGGTTCCGGCGGGTACGTCGGGCCATCGCGACGAGCTGGCCATCGAGCAGACCTACGTCACCGCTTTGTACGGTCGGCTCGACGAACTCCGTACGCGCGCCCGCGCTGATCTGTCCGATGTCCGGCTACAACGAGTCTCCGGGCTGACCCATCAGGGCCGCTCCGAGCGGGACAGCCGGGCCAGCATGCTCGAGGACCGGGTCGCCCAACTCGACGGCGTCGAGGAGGGTCTGTGCTTCGGCCGGATCGATCGGATCGACGACGAGCAGTTCTACATCGGCCGGATCGGCGTCGCCAGCCCGACCTATGACCGGCTGCTGGTCGATTGGCGCGCTCCGGCGGCGCGCCCCTTCTACGCGGCCACTCCGCGGGCGCCACAGGGTGTTGTACGGCGTCGGCACATCAGAACCCGGCAGCGGGTCGTGCTGGGCATCGAGGACGACGTACTCGACATGGCCCGCGTCAGCGACGACGACCAACGGCATCTGGCGGGCGAGGGAGCCCTGCTCGCGGCCTTGAATGCGGGTCGTACCGGCCATATGCGAGACATCGTCGCCACGATCCAGGCTGAACAGGACGCCGTCATCCGCGCGGGACTGGACGGGGTACTCGTCGTCGAGGGCGGGCCTGGAACAGGCAAGACTGCGGTCGCGCTGCACCGAGCTGCCTACCTGCTCTACGAACACCGACGACAGCTTGCCTCGCGGGGTGTTCTCGTCGTCGGCCCGGGCGATGTGTTCCTGCGCTACATCGAGCGGGTCCTGCCCAGCCTCGGTGAGACTGGCGTCCTGCTGTCGACGATCTCTGGTCTCTACCGGGCAAGCCGCGTCACGGCCGAAGAGTCCGATGCGGTCGCGGCAGTAAAGGGCGCTCTATGGATGGCGGACGTGCTCGGGAATTCGATCCGGATACACCAGTCACTACCCAGCGACGTCATTGAGATCCGCTACGGGAGAACGACTCTGAAGATCGACCGCAACGAGGTCGCGCGTTGCCGTGGGCGCGCCCGACGGTCGCACCGGCCGCACAACCGGGCTCGGGCGGTGTTCCTGCGCGAGTTGCTCAACGGGTTGACCGGGCAGGCGGCCCGCGCTCTGGACCAGGACGTTCTCGACGCAGCCTCGCGCGAGGACCTGACCAGTGAACTGCGCGAGCACGAGCGCGTTGTCGAAGTCCTCGACGCGTTCTGGCCGGTACTCACCCCTGAGGACGTGTTGCGGACCCTGCTCACCGACCAGCGGGTCCTAGCCCGAGCTGCCGATCAGTTGCCCGCGGCAGACCGGCTGCTGTTGGCCCGGCCGCCTGAACACGGCTGGACTGCCGCCGACATGCCGCTCTTGGACGAGCTGGCCGAGAGACTCGGCTCGATCGCTCCTGCCGACCCGGCCGCGGTCGCGCGGCGAGTGGAAGAGGCCGCCGAGGAGGGGTACGCCGCCGACGTACTCGCCGAACTCGAGCTCATGGTCCCCGTCGACGCCTCTCTGGTGGCCGCCCGCTACCGGGGTACACCGACCCGACACACCACGGCCGAGCGCGCCGGTGCCGACCGGGCCTGGGCGTACGGCCACGTCATCGTCGACGAGGCCCAGGAGTTGTCACCGATGGCCTGGCGGATGCTGACCCGGCGCTGCCCGAGCCGGTCGATGACGGTGGTAGGCGACCTCGCGCAGGCCAGTGGTCCGTCGAGCCTGCGCAGCTGGGCGCAGGCCCTCGATCCGTACGCCCGGAGTCGCTGGAGCCGAGTCGAACTCACCGTCAACTACCGGACGCCGACCGAGATCATGGCGGTGGCCGCAGACGTGCTGCGCAGCGCGGATCCGAAGGCCCGGGCGCCGGAGGCGATCCGCTCCGTCGGTGCGGACCCGGTCGCTGTCCAGGTGCCGGCCGCACAGCTCGCGGCGGCCGTCGCCCAATTGGCCGGCGAGCAGACGGCGGCGTTCGCCGCGAACGAAACGGGCGGAACGGTCGGGATCATCGTCCCGGTAGTGCACCTGCCCTCGGTCGCGACCGCGGTGAGCCTCGAGATCCCGGGGGCTTCCACCGCGGGTCGGGTCAGTCTCGACACCCCAGCCGTCGTGCTGACCCCACGGCTGACCAAGGGGCTGGAGTTCGACACCGTGATCGTGGTCGAGCCCACCGCAATCGTCGCCGAGCGAGACCGTGGCAAGCACGATCTCTACGTCGCGCTGTCCCGAGCCACTCAGCGACTGATCGTCGTGCACGCCGAGCCGCTCCCCGACGGCATGGCCCGAATCACTCACGTCGGCGCCGTGGGGCTGTCCCGAAGCTGATCAAATGTGATCTCGGCACGCCCAGATCCGCTGAACGTGCAGGCTTCGAGGACGTCCGTACACTTTCCTGGTGTCCAGCACCAGACTCGATCCGTACTCCGACCGCTATGCCGCCCGTACCCACGGCATGACCGCATCAGAGATCCGAGCTCTGTTCGCGGTGGTGAGCCGCCCGGAGGTTGTCTCGCTGGCGGGCGGGATGCCTGCGGTCACCGCGCTCCCCCTCGACGCCGTGGGTTCGATGATCGGCGATCTGGTCAGCGACCACGGCGCGGCCACGCTGCAATACGGATCCGGGCAGGGCGATCCGCGACTGCGCGAGCGGATCTGCGACGTGATGGCCCTCGAGGGCATCGGCGTGGGTGGCGACGCCGATGCGTTGCCGGACAACGTGGTGGTGACGGTCG
>JACCUF010000044.1 GCA_013811975.1 Geodermatophilaceae bacterium
TTGCTCAGAGCCCGTGAGTTCGAGTACTACCTCGAAGACTCTGGTGCCGGTCTGGTCTTCGCCTCGGACCAGGCCGGCGAGGCCGCGTCCGGCGCAGCCGCGTCGCTCGGGATCGAGTGCATGCTCGCAGGCGCGACCGGACCGAGTGCGGACCAGTTGGCAGACGTACCGGTCAATGGCATCACGGCGGATGTCGCCGACGATGACACCGCAGTTCTGCTCTACACCTCCTGGGTCACCGGCAAGCCCCGCGGAGCGCAGCTGACGCACGCGAACCTGAGTACGAACTCCGCCACGTCAGCGGCCTTCCTGAAGTGCACCTCCGACGACGTCGTGATGGGGTGCCTGCCGATGTTTCACCTCTTCGGGCTGACCGGCGCGCTGAATGCGGCCGTGTCTGCGGCGGCCTGCCTGACATTGATGCCCCGCTTTCATCCGGCGAAAGCCCTCGAGGTCATCGCGCGGGACAAGGTCACGATCTTTGAGGGTGTGCCCACGATGTATTCGGCCCTGTTGCAGACGCAGAACCGGGACGCCTACGACATCTCGACCCTGCGCACGTGCGTCACCGGCGGCTCCGCGATGCCGGTACAGGTGTTGACGTCCTTCGAGGAGGCCTTCGGCTGCATCGTTCTCGAGGGCTACGGCCTGTCCGAGACATCTCCCGTCGCCGCGTTCAACCATATGGATGCCGAACGCAAGCCCGGCTCGATCGGTACACCGGTCGCCGGTACGGAGTTGCGGCTGGTCGACGACGGCGGTCACCAGATTCCGGCCGGGAACGACGGGGTCGGCGAGATCGAGATCCGCGGCGAAGGGGTCATGAAGGGGTATTGGGAACACCCCGAGGACACCGAGAAGATCATCCGCGACGGCTGGCTGCGCACCGGTGACCTCGCCACCCGTGACAAGGACGGCTACTACTTCATTGTCGACCGAAAGAAGGATCTGATCATCCGGGGCGGCTACAACGTCTATCCCGGAGAGATCGAGGATGCCCTGCGCGAGCATGAAGCAGTCGCCGATGTCGCGGTCATCGGCATCGACCATGCTCACCTGGGCGAGGAGGTGGGCGCCGCCATCATCCTGGAACCCGGTGCCGCCATCACGGTTGCCGAACTACGGAATTTCGGGAAACTCCAGGTTGCCGCCTACAAGTATCCGCGCCACGTATGGCTGGTCGACGAGCTGCCCAGAGACGCCTCCGGAGTCCTTGCACGTCGCAAGGTGCTTCCTCCGCGGGACGAGACGGCCGGCCCGGGCTAGCCGATCTGGATGACTACGATGCCGACGCCCACGCTCTGGGTGAACGTCTTCGTGGTCAACTTGTTGATCGGGCCATCGCGCAGGGACGGCTCGTACACCGCGACCGGCAGGGGCCGCTCCAGTGTGATGGTGACCGGCAAGGGCTCGACCGGCAGATAGGTACCGCTCAACTCGTTGCGATCCCACTTGTAGATGTCGACGGCCTGCCAGATGGCCAGCAAATGCTTCCCGTCCGACCGGTGCAGTAGCGCGCTACGCAGCGTGTCGGCCGGGGTAGCGACATCCGGGTCGGCCGGGGTGGTGATGCCCAGACGTAGTCCGGGCGGGTTGTGCCGCTCTTCTCCGTCCCGTACGAGGGCCAGAAGCCGGCGCGTCGCCTCGAACCCCGGCTTGCGCACCCATGTTCTCGGGTCCGGAGAAGGAGTTTCGACCAGCCCGAAGCCGGCCTCTCTGATCGTGTCGTCGCTGTCATAGGGAGGTGGTTCGTCGAGGAGTTCGTAGGCGAAAAATGTCCGGTCCTGGAGTAGGTGGACGAACAGGTGTTTGGGCGCGTACAGACTGGCAACCGCCGGTGGGACGAGCCAGGCGCCACCGCTGTACCCACGGTCGATCGAGGTGGTGTAGCCGCCCTCGGAGACGCACAACGGCTTCCCAGGATGCACGGGTTCCAGCACGACCAGGCGCTCGTCGATCAGATACTCAGGGTCCTCGTCATTGGGGTAGAGGTGTACGTCCCCGCGATCCATCCATTGTGAGAGGTCCCCCAGTGCTGCCACGTCCGGAGCAACCGCGGTGGGTCCGCCTTTCATGTTCAGCGGGGGCCCCTGGACCAGCACATCGTCAAAAGCCGAACGCTTCCGAGTCTGCTCCCACAGCGCCTGCATCGCCCACCTGGTGGTCTGGGCCCAGTCGGGGGCCCTGCTCCCGGAGTTCGGCTCGTTCGGGCCGGTCAACGAGTCCAAGAGGTCGAGGTCGGTATTGGCC
>JACCUF010000055.1 GCA_013811975.1 Geodermatophilaceae bacterium
GGTGCGGAGTGTCCGGCTGGAGTGTGGTCATCGGGAGCAACTCGGTCCACGAGCTGGGTTCAGCCGGGTCGGCCCCCTCGAGGCACCCGGTCAGCCGGGCGGCGCCGGGTGAGTTGCCGATGAAGTACGAGGTGTCGAGTTCGGCCAGGCCCACCACACCGGCGCAGGCAAGGCCGACGGTGACCCAGTCATTGCCGTCGTCGCGCCGGCGCGCTGTCTCCCAGCCGCCGCCCATGTTCAGCGCCAGCCCGCGACCGAGGAGTTGGTACGGCGTACCGAAGAACTCATTGCTGCACCCGGTGATCCGGCCGCCGTTCTCCAGCGCTGCCAGGTCGAACGGCCCGACGTCCAGCGCCCGAGGATCGGCGATCGGAACCCCATGTACGCGGAGCCGGGCTACGCCTCCGTCCGGGAAGATGTTCAGCCGGACGTGAGTCACCCGGATCGGGGACTCGACGTCGAAAGCGTTGGCGGACCCTCCCTGCAGCTCGACCCGTGGCAACAGCGGAAACCAGGAGGCTGTCTCCATCTCGGCAGCCGACGGATGTCCGTCGGCGGCGGCGCCGTCCAGCGAGGCGTACGGCGGGAAGTTGCCGGTGAACCATGCCGTGTCGATGACGAGGCCGTGTACCCGGCCGGGGACGCCGAGGCGCACGATCGCCCAGTCGTGGCCGGGCTCGCGACGCCGTCGGGTCTCCCAGCCGTCGTAGACCTTGCCCTTGTGTCCGAAGTCGGCGACGGCTGCCGCCGGCCAGGGAAGTACGAGGTTCTCCTTCTCGGCGAAGAACTCGTCGTTGGCCGCGACGACGGCACCGGACAGAGAGCGCGAGGCCAGGTCAGGCAGCGCCGCGAAACCCGCTGTGCCGACGGCAGTCATCGGCGTGCTGGCCGTCGGCGGCGTTCCAGGAGTCATGCGTCCCCTCGGGTCAGGAGCTGGCCGAACGGTTGCGAACCGGTTTCGCGGCCGCGCACCCAACTCCGTCGAACGATGCCAGACAGCTTTCGTCCGGCGTACGGGGTGAGCGCATGGCGGTGCTCCAGCCGAGCAGGGTCGACCACGAAGGTCTCGTCCGGAGCGAACACGGCGAAATCCGCGTCATATCCAACGGCAATCCGGCCCTTTCGGGTGAGGCCGGCCAGAGCGGCCGGGCGCTCGGCCATCCAGCCGACCACGTCGACCAGACTCGCCCCCCGCTGCCGGGCACCGGTCCAGACGGCGGGCAATGCCAGCTGAAGTGAACTGATTCCGCCCCAGGCCGCACCGAAGTCGCCGGTGTCCTGTCGCTTGAGTGCCGGCTTCGACGGTGAGTGATCGGACACCACGCAGTCGATGTCGCCAGAGCACAGCCCCTCCCAGAGCCGGTCGCGGTTCTCGCCCTCCCGGATCGGAGGGCAGCACTTGAACTCGGTGGCCCCATCGGGGACCTCCTCGGCGGAGAAGGTCAGGTAGTGCGGACAGGTCTCCACGGTGACCCGCGTCCCGTCCGTACGGGCCTGACGCAGCATGGCTATCGCATCAGCATCGGCCAGGTGCAGGACGTGCGCCCGACCGCGGGTCTCTCGGGCGCCCGCGATGACCGCTGCGATCGCGGTTTGCTCCGCTGCCCTCGGGCGGGAGGCGAGGAAGTCCGCGTAGCGAGGCCCGTACGGGTCCGGCGCGGTTTCGATGCTGTGCGCATCCTCGGCGTGCACGATCAGCAGGCCGTCGAATGCAGCTAGCTCGGCCAGCGCGGCCCGCATTCCGGCGTTGTCGAGGGCCGGGAACTCGTCGACGCCGGAATGCAGCAGAAAGCACTTGAAACCGAAGACCCCTGCCTCGTGCAGCGGGCGGAGCCGACCCAGGTTGCCTGGTACGGCACCACCCCAGAAGCCAACGTCGACATAGCACTGCCCTTGTGCCGCAGCACGCTTCGCGGACAACGCCTCGACGTCAACAGTTGGCGGAACGCTATTGAGCGGCATGTCGATGATCGTGGTGATCCCACCGGCGGCGGCTGCTCGGGTCGCGGTCGCAAAGCCCTCCCACTCCGTACGCCCTGGCTCGTTGACGTGCACGTGGCTGTCGACGAGACCGGGCAATAGCACAACGTCGTCACCGAGTCCTATGACTCGTTCGGACACTGCGTCCTCGTCGTACGGCGTGATCGCGACGATTCGCCCGGCACGAACGCCTACGCACGCGGCTACCTGGCGGTCGTCCACGATCGCCGCGGCGGCCCGGATGACGAGATCGAAGGCGGCAGGCACGGGACTGACTCTCCCATTCCGATGTGTTGGCCGCCTTTTACCGGGTCAACCCCGCCACGGCTGTTCGACCGACCTCGGGTTCCGGCGCCTCGTGTCCTGACCGCCGATGGGTCAACTGCGAGCGCTGATTTGCTGCACGGCCCACCCGTTTCCGTCCGGATCGTTGAAGTAGCAGAACCCAACGTTGTTCAGCTCGTCCCCGTCACGGTAGGGACGTGGACCGTCCGGGCCGAAGACCTGGATCCCCGTGACGTCCACGCCACGATCGACCAGTTCGGCATGGGCCGCCTGGATGTCGGAGACGACCAGCTGCAATCCCTTGAGCGAGCCGGGCGGCATGTCCACGAGTCCTTTACCGGCGACGATCGAACAACCCGACCCGGGGGGAGTTAGTTGCGCGATTCGCATCTCTGCGCTGACCGTCGTGTCGTGGTCAACGTTGAACCCGAGCTGGTCGGCGTAGAAATCTTTGGCGCGATCCACGTCCGTGACGGGCACCACCACCACTTCGAGCGTCCAATTCATGGCTGAACGTTCCTCTCTTTTCGTCGTGCAGGGCTGGTGTCGATCAGTCGGAGCCAACGATCAGATCTCTACACCGCACAACTTGCGGGCAGAGGTGATCCCTGCGGTGGGACTCGTGCTTGGCATACCGGCTACGCCGTTAGGGCCAAGACGAACGGGAGCACGGAGCAAGCCCCGGCACGGCGGAGTTCCCGGCCGGCCACGGTGATCGTCCACCGGGAGTCGGCGAGGTCGTCGACCAGCAGGATCGGCTGATCGCCGAGCTCGGCGATCCGGCGGGATAGCTCGGGTCCGACGACGAAGCGTTCCCACACCGCGGCCAGCCGGAACGCGCTGTTGCCACCGGGTTTCCCCGTGGGCCCACCGTGGGCTAGGTCCAACTCCCCGAGGTAGAGCAGCCGACCCAGCTGTCCGAGCCCGCGTCCCAGACCCGCGATCAGTTGAGGTCGGCGCCGCGAGGGGATGGACACGATCGCACCGGGCCGCTGGTCCCAGTCCCAGGCTCCGAGCACTTGAGCGCACGCCCGAAGCAGGGCATCGTCCGGCGGTCCGTCCGGATAACGGCCGGAAGCTGGCGGGGCTGCAGCCATACGACCGGAGCGGCCGGCATCAGCGCGGGCATCGTCGGCGGCGTCTGGATCCTCCTCGATTCCGGGCGGTTCATCGTCCAACATGCCCGCCGCCGCATCGTGTCCCAGGCCGTCGTCGCCGAGCAGCGCGCGGAGCTTCTGGCCCCAACCGAGATCGGTGAGCCGGGCCACTGCGCGGCCGTTCTGCAGCGCCTCGTTGTCGGAGATCTTCCCGCGTACCTCGACTCCGAGCCGGTCCACGCCGGTGGGCCATTGCGCGCGGGGGCCGAGTTCAACTCCGGGGCGGTCCAGCCGCGCCGCCGCCGCCTCGGCGGCCTGGGCCGGGATGTCGGTCGGATACCAGGGCCCTGCGCACACATCGCAGCGCCCGCACGCAGCCGCGGTCGGGTCGTCCAGCGACTTCTGCAGGAAGGCCATCCGGCAGCTGGCCTTCGGGGAGTCGAGCGGGCGGGCGTAGGCGATCATCGACTGCTGCTCGGCTTCACGTGTCGCAGCGACTCGCTCGTACCGGTCAGCGTCGTAGGCCCACTCCTGACCCGTTCCGCGCCAACCGCCGGAAACCCGTTCCACCGCTCCGTCCACGGCGAGCACCTTGAGGAGCAGCTCGAGTCGCGTCCGCCGTACGTTGGCCACAGTCTCCAGTCGCGGTGTGGACCAGGGTTTCTCGGCGTCGCGCAGAGCCTGCAGC
>JACCUF010000011.1 GCA_013811975.1 Geodermatophilaceae bacterium
TGGCGGTTGCGCACGATTCCGCAGGCGCCGCGAGGTGCTTCCTGGCACCTACTGAGCCAGGGAATCACTGACGCGACATGGCAGGAGTGGCTCGAGCCGACCGAGGCCGTCAGCGCCTAGTGCGCAAAGGATCGACCACACCAACCGGGCGCAGACGGCGGTGGTGCGTGCCAGCGCCAGCGGCGGCGCCTACCACGCACAGCCGGAATCTCCCGGACCGCGATCCGCGCTCACATTGGCCAGGAACTGCCGCGACACATGCAGCTGGCGGTCACCAGCGTGACCGGCGCAGCAACTGATCGGACTTCCACTGCCCAGTGACCTTGACCCGGGCAGTCATCGCCTAGACCGTCGCGATGCCATCACACCCCGGGGCCAGCACGCAGCCGCGATCGTCGTAGCGTTCCGCTGTGACCCAACCCCACGAGCTCACCGCGCTGGAGCAGGCCGCGGCCATTCGCGAACGGGCCTTGAGTCCGGTCGAGTTGGTCGAGCACTACCTCGGACGCATTCTGGCCATCGACCGGCCGGACGACGCCTATGCCGGGCTCGGCGCCTTCTTCACCGTCACCAGTGAGCAGGCGCGAGAGCAGGCCGCCGACGGCGAGCGGGCCGTCCTGGCCGGTGAGGACCTGGGTCCGCTGCACGGGATCCCGACGGCTCTCAAGGACCTGAACCTCACCGCGGGTGTACGGACGACCCTCGGCTCGGAAACTATGCGCAACTTCGTTCCCGACGTCAGCGACATAGTGGTGGACAAGCTGCGTGCGGCCGGCACGATCAGCCTCGGCAAGACCGCGACTCCGGAGTTCGGTTTTCCCTGCTACACCGAGCCCTCCTTCGCCGGCCCTGCGCGCAACCCGTGGGATATCGAACGGCTGTCCGGCGGCTCCAGTGGTGGGGCGGCGACGGCGGTCGCGGCCGGGCTCGTGCCGATCGCGCTGGGCTCCGACGGTGGCGGATCAATCCGTATCCCGGCCAACTGCTGCGGGATCTTCGGGATCAAGCCCAGTCGGGGCAGGATCAGCAGCGGTCCGCTGGGCGCTGACACCACCGGCTTGTCGGTGCACGGGCCATTGGCTCGTACGGTGCGCGACGCGGCCGCGATGCTGGACGTCATGGCTGGCATGGCCCCTGGCGACCCGTACTGGGCGCCGCCGCTGGTCGATGGTGAGACCTTCCGGTCCTACGCCGACCGAGACCTGGGTCGGCTGCGGATCGGACGTTACCTCGAGTCCGGCATGCCCGGGGCGGAAGTGGACCGGGAGGTCGAAAGGGCCTGGGCGGCCATGTCGGAGCTGCTCGAGTACCTGGGTCACGAAGTCGAGGACCTGCCGACTCCGCCGCTCACGAGCGAGGTCGTCGATGATTTCGAGACGGTCTGGTCCCTGTCAGGCACCACCCTGCCGATCAGTGACCGCCAGGTCGGAGATCTCCAGCCGCTGACAGCGTATCTGCGTGATCGCGGTATGGGGTTGAGCGCCAAGCAGGCGATGGACGCCCTGTATGCCCTGCGACTGTTCGCCCGGCGTTGGGTCGAGGAGACCGCCGTCTACGACGTCCTGCTGGCTCCCGTCTGTTCCATGACGCCTCGTCCGATCGGATGGTTCGGACAGGATGGATCGGGGGCCCCGGACTTCGAGCGCCAGAAGCGCTATGCCGCGTACACCGCGGTCTACAACGTGACAGGTCAACCGGCGGTCAGCGTGCCGCTGTACTGGACCGAGGACGGCCTGCCGGTCGGCTCGATGCTGGTCGGCAGGCCGGGCGACGAAGCCACCTTGATCGCCTTGTCCGCACAACTGGAGGAAGCTCAGCCCTGGGCTCAGCGCCGGCCGCCGGGGTGGTGACCCGAGCTGAGTCCGGGCGCAGGACCGGGATTCGCTAGGTTGTCCGCGTGAGTGTGGTGGAGACGATCCTGGTGTTCGTGGTGGCTCCGGCTGCGGTGGTCGGCGTCATGGCCCTACTCATCTGGGGTGGGCCGGGAGGCACCCGCGCTCCCCGCTACCGTCCGGGGCGGGAGTGGGCGTATGAAC
>JACCUF010000092.1 GCA_013811975.1 Geodermatophilaceae bacterium
CCGCGCTGGCGACGGCGCCTACGGCGACGTGGTCGTGCTCAACACGTGTGCGGTCCGGGAGAACGCGGACAACAAGCTGTACGGGAATCTCGGTCACCTCGCGTCGGTCAAGGCCAAGCGTCCGGGCATGCAGATCGCCGTCGGCGGCTGTTTGGCACAGAAGGACCGCGGCATCATCCTCGACAAGGCCCCATGGGTCGACGTGGTCTTCGGGACACACAACATGGGATCACTGCCCGTGCTGCTCGAACGGGCCCGGCACAATGAAACAGCGCAGCTCGAGATCGCCGAATCGCTCGAAATCTTCCCCTCTAGCCTGCCGGCGCGCCGGGACTCGGCGTACTCCGCTTGGGTGTCGATCTCCCTGGGCTGCAACAACTCCTGCACGTTCTGCATTGTCCCAGCCTTGCGCGGCAAGGAGGTCGACCGGCGTCCTGGCGACATCCTGGCCGAGGTGGAGACGCTGGTCGGCGACGGGGTTCTCGAGATCACCTTTCTTGGTCAGAACGTCAACTCCTACGGCGTGGATTTCGGTGACCGGGCAGCGTTCGCAGACCTGCTCAGGGCCTGCGGTGCGATCCGCGGGCTCGAGCGGGTGCGCTTCACCAGCCCGCATCCTCGTGACTTCACCGACGACGTCATCGAGGCGATGGCCACGACCGAGAATGTCTGCCCGCAGTTGCACATGCCGCTGCAGTCGGGTTCGGACGACGTCTTGCGCCGGATGCGCCGCTCGTACCGCCGGGACCGTTACCTGGGGATTCTCCACCGGGTACGGCTGGCCATCCCACACGCCGCGATCACCACCGACATCATCGTCGGCTTTCCCGGGGAGACCGAGGCAGACTTCGCGGCCACGCTCAGCCTGGTGCAGGAGGCGAGGTTCGCCAGCGCGTACACGTTCCAGTACTCAGTCCGGGCCGGCACACCCGCTGCGACATTGCCCGACCAGATGCCCAAGGACGTTGTCCAGGAGCGCTACGAAAGGCTGGTCGAAGTCCAACGGCGGATCTCGCACGAGGAGAACGAGGCCCTGGTCGGCTGCGACGTCGAGGTGCTTGTCGCTACCGCGGACGGCAGCAAGGATTCAGCGACCGGTCGGCGGACCGGACGGGCGCGTGACGGGCGGCTGGTGCACTTCGCCGTTCCCGTCGACGCCGATGTCCGCCCGGGCGACATCGTGACCACTCGCGTCACATATGCAGCACCGCACCATCTCGTCGCCGACAGTCCACTGCTCGCCCACCGCCGTACGGCAGCCGGTGACCACAGCGCCGTCGCCGCGGCCCAGACGGAGCCGGCGCCGGCCGTGATCCAACTCGGGATGCCGGGCGTACCCGCGCGTTGCTAGGCGTTGGTGTCGCGGAGCCAGCCCTGCCATTTTTCCAGGTCCTCCTGCGCGCCGCGAATGCGCTTGGCATCGCCGGACTTCTGCGCTCGGGCCAGCTTCTCGGTGGCGTCGGTCACCTTGTCCCGCATGCTGGCCAGCATCGGATTTTCGTTCGCGGTGGAATCGGCCCAGCGGGCATCGAGGGCGTCACGGACTCTTGTCTCCACCGCTCGCATCCGCTCGTCGAGGGGCGCAATAGAGTCCCGGGGAACCTTGCCGATCTTGTCCCAGCGATCCTGCAGCGCCCGCAACGCGGTCTGTGCGCCCTGGGGGTCGGAGCTCGGGTCCATCCGCTCGGCCTCGCCGAGCAGCTCCTCCTTGAGCACCTTGTTGCCGATGTATTCCGCATCTTGCTTGCTGAAGACTTCCGTCCGCGCGGTGAAGAACGCGTCCTGAGCCGCCCGGAACTTCGTCCATAGCTCGTCCTCGGCCTCACGGCTGGCGCGCGGGGCCGCCTTCCACTGGCTCATCAGCTGTTTCATCCGGCTCGCCGTCGGGGCCCACTCGGTCGAGGTGGCCAACTTCTCTGCCTCGTGGACCAGGTCGGCCTTGCGCTCCTTGGCGGTCTCCCGTTGACGGTCCAAATCGGCGAAGTAGGTGCCGCGCTGCTTTCCGAACGCGTCCCGCGCGGCTGCGAACCGCTTCCACAGGAGGTCGCCGGCTTTGCGATCAGGCCCGCGAATGGCCTTCCATTCCTGCGCGATGGCCTTCAACCGCTCCCCGGTCACTTTCCACTGCGTGCTGTCGGCGAGTTTCTCCGCCTCGACGCAGAGGGCCTCCTTCTGATCGGCTGCCTTGGCCCGCTCGGCGTCGCGGCGCTCGTGCTCGCCGGCCTGGGCAGCCACGGCCGCGGTCACGAGTTCCTCGGTACGGCGGCGCAGTCCGGCCAGGTCTCCGACGACGGCGGCGGCGTCGAGACCGGCCCCGATCTCTCGAGCTTTGGCGATGACCTGGTTGGGCTTGGTGGCACCGGACTTCAGCCGTTGCTCGAGCAAAGCGACCTCGGTGACCAGGTCGTCATACCGCCGCGAGAAGTGTGCGAGGCCGCTCTCCGCGTCTCCGGCTTGCCATGAGCCCACGACGCGTTCGCCGTCATCGGTCTTGACGTAGACGGTGCCGTCGGTCTCGACGCGACCCCATGAGTGCAGGTCAGGATCCTCGCTTGCCATGGCGGGCATTCTCACACGGACGCGCGGATGACCGAGAATGGAGCCATGGTCACGCTCGGAGCGGACGAAGAATGAGTCGCGTGCTCGCCATCGTCGGCCCGACCGCGACAGGCAAGTCCGATCTCGCGGTGGAGGTTGCCAGGCAGGTCGACGCAGAGGTGGTCAACGCCGACTCGATGCAACTCTACCGAGGAATGGACGTCGGCACTGCGAAACTCAGCACAGAGCAGCAACGGGGTGTCCCGCACCATCTTCTGG
>JACCUF010000147.1 GCA_013811975.1 Geodermatophilaceae bacterium
GGCGCTGACGCCCCACCGTGCGGCAATGGACCAGGTCCACCTGCCGGAGCACCTGGAGGTGCTTGGACACCTGGGGCTGAGCAAGGCCGAGCCGTGCCACGAGTTCTCCGACGGAGAGCTCGGCAGAGCCCAGCACCTCGAGAATCTCCCGCCGGCGCGGTTCGGCGACGGCGTTGAACGCATCTGAGGTAGTGGTGGCCCTAGGCACATCGCGACCATATACCCATATGGGAATATGTCAACACTCAGGAGAAGCCGCCCGGCGTACGCGGGGTGTAGGGCTCCTCGAGGCGGGCGACCTGATCCTCGGTCAGTCGGAGGTCAACGGCGGCAAGGGCGTCATCGAGGTGCCGGTCCTTGGTGACGCCGACGATCGGCGCGGTGATGACCGGATTGGCCAGCACCCAGGCCAACGCCACCTGAGCCCGGGACACCCCTCGCTCAGTGGCGATCTCGGCGACCCGAGACACGATCTCCCGATCGCCGTCGGCGCCATACAGGTTGGGCAGGACCTGGTCGGTGCCCGATCGCTTGGTGTCGGAGTCCCAGTCTCTGGTCAGTCGGCCGCGGGCCAGCGGGCTCCACGGGATGACGCCGATGCCCTGGTCGGCACACAGCGGCAGCATCTCGCGTTCCTCCTCGCGGTCGAGGAGGTTGTAGTGGTCCTGCATCGACACGAAACGGGTCCAGCCGTGCTCGCCCGCGGTGTAGAGCGCCTTGCTGAACTGCCAGGCCCACATCGACGAAGCACCGAGATAGCGGGCCCGCCCGGAGCGGACCACCTCGTCGAGTGCCTCCAGGGTCTCCTCGATGGGAGTGTTCGGATCCCAGCGGTGAATCTGATAGAGGTCCACATAGTCGGTGCCGAGCCGGGCGAGGCTGGCGTCGATCTCGTGCAGGATCGCCTTTCGGGACAGGCCGCCGCCATTGGGACCTGGCCGCATCGGCATGAACACCTTGGTGGCCAGCACGATCTCCTCACGGCGGGCGAAGTCGCGCAGCGCGCGGCCGACGATCTCCTCGCTGCTGCCGTCGGAGTAGGCGTTCGCGGTGTCGAAGAATGTGATTCCGGACGCGAGCGCCTTCTCCAGGAACGGCCGGCTCTGCTCCTCAGGCAGGCTCCACGGATGAGCCCCGCGCTCGGGATCGCCAAAGCTCATGCACCCCAGACAGATCCGGGATACCTGAAGCCCGGTCGTACCCAATCGGACGTAGTCCATGCCGTACCCCTCTCGCCGTCAGCGCCCAGTCTGCCCGGGGGAACAAAGGGTGCCTGACCCGCGTTGAGAAAGCGCTTGCGACTACCTCCGAAGGGACTCATGACCAACTTCGATGTCGATGCCGAATTCGACCGGCAGGTGCAGCGCTTCCTCGACAAGGGTTACCCCGCAGCCGCCGGCATGGAGCAGCACGCCTTCCTGGACCTGGTAACGCCGTTGCACAAGGCGGTGCTCGAGTACGAGGGCGAGTTCGCGCCTCCGACGAAGGCACGGGTTCCGTTCCTGCTCGTGATCGCCAAGGAAAGGGTCACGGCCAGCAGATCGATGCCGCTGACCGAGCTCCGCGGCGGGTCCGGCTTCGTCACCGACACCTTCGACGACGTCGACCGCTTCATGCCGATCGAGTCGGTGGTTATCCCGGGTGGGGACGCCTACGTCCTGTTCGACTTGGACCGCGGCGCGGACTACCTCAACGTACGTCCCAACGACGCGCTGATCTCGATGATCGGTGCCGGGCGTACGCCGCTGACAGTCGAGGAGGGCATCGCCTTCATCACCCAGTTCCCGGACTCGCTGGAGAAAAACCACTGCTTCTCCCTGTTGGCCTCGCGCGGAGCTGACAAGCGCGTCCCGGCACTCTGGATCAGCAAGGCGATGCCCAAGCTCGGCTGGTGCTGGGCCGGCAACCCGCACACCTGGTTAGGCGCGGCCCATGCGGCCGGCCGAGCGGGTCTGCTCGGCGCCTCATCCCGCCGGGCCGAGTAGCAGGTCCCATCTGGAGGGACGGGGCGGGTTCCGCGACTCAGCGGTCGAACTGGTCGCGCAGAAAACCGCCGATCCAACAGCAAAGGCGGCCGCGTAGAGACCATGAACCCCGGCCGAGCGCCTTACCTGCTCTTTGAGTTGACTGATGTTTCGCCTGACCACTTGGCGTCATCAGCGGGCTCAGGCATGGAAAAGCTACTGGGGCTGCCTGGCCGATTCGGTCCAGTCGTGGTGCAGCCGGCCAGATAGTCAACGACATGCGGCGGCTCGGCGACTAGGACAAGATGAGTGGGTGATGGAGTCATGAGCGCTCCGAATACGCGCTCCCGCCGGGTTCAGTCAGCGCTGGCAGCCGTGGCCGGGATCTCCTGGCGACTGCTGCTCGTCGTAGCCGTCCTCGTACTCGTCGGCCACATTCTCGGCCTGGTGTGGGTCGTGGTGCTGCCCGTCGTGTTGGCGCTGTTCGTCACCACCCTGTTGTGGCCGGCGGCAAAGTTCCTCCGGGCGCACAGATGGCCGCCCGCGCTGGCTGCGGCAACAGTCGTCCTGGCCTTTCTCGCCGTCCTGATCGGTGCCGGAGCGGTGATCATCGTCCCGGTCGCCGCGCAGGTCGAAGAGGTCGCCGATGGTGTCACCGGTGGCATCGAAGCGGTCCGGGAGTGGTTGACCGGGCCTCCGCTGAACCTCGGCGACGATCAGGTCGGCTCGGCTCTTGACGAGGGCCTGTCCAGGCTCCAAGAAGCCGCCGGGGACATCGTCGGCATCGTGCTCGGCGGAATCGGGGCGATCGGCAGCGCAATCGTTGCGATCGCCTTGATCCTCATTTTGGTCTTCTTCTATCTCAAGGACGGGCCGCGCTTCATCCCGTGGTTGGCCGAGCAGACCGGGCACCGTGCCGCTCCGCACGTCGCCGAACTCGGTAAGCAGTATTACGCGAGCCTCGCGAGTTTCACCGTTACCCAAGGCATCGTCGGCCTGCTCGACGCTGTCGTCATCGGCGTGGGGTTGCTGCTGGTCGGCGTGCCACTGGTATTGCCGTTGGCCGTACTCACCTTCCTCGGCGCCTTCGTTCCGATCATCGGGGCGTTCGTCGCCGGTGCCGTCGCGGTGCTGGTCGCTCTGGTCAGCAACGGTTTCACCGCGGCGCTGATCGTCCTGGCGCTCATCGTCGTCGTGCAGCAACTCGAGGGGAACGTGTTCGCCCCGATCCTGCAGGGCAAGAGTCTGCAGCTACACGCCGTGGTCGTCATCCTCGTGGTAATAGCCGGCGGCAGCCTGGCCGGGGTGACCGGAGCGTTTCTCGCGGTTCCGATCGCCGCGCTGATCGCGATCACCTGGCGCTACGCCCGCGAGCAACTCGGCAACGAGACCACCGACGCCGGCGCCCCACAAGACGCCCCGACCGGCAAGACCGAGATCGAACCGCCGGCTGAGAAGGTTACCGGATCAAGTCCAGCAGCAAGACGAAGGACAACTCGACGACCGAGATAGCATCTGAAGCACCCGGCTTAACACGTGCGGCACGTCGCCTTCGGCGTTCACCCGTCCGCCGGGTTCGTCGGCCTCGAGCGGTTGCAGCGTCCTGAGCTGGCTGTGCAGCAGCGACGGCGGCATGTAGTGATCACGCCGGCCCTCGAGTCGGGCCTTCAAAATGGCGTTCGGGGCGTCGAGTTGGCAGAAGCGAACGGAAGCGTGCCCGTCCCGCAGCAGATCTCGGTAGCTGCGCTTGAGTGCCGAGCAGGTGACCACGCTGCTGAGTCCTGCCCGCTCCTGCTCGCCGATCCAGTCGGCGATGCAACGCAGCCACGGCCGGCGGTCTTCGGCGGAAAGTGGTTGACCCGAGCGCATCTTCTCCACATTGGCGGCGGGGTGGAAGTCGTCCCCCTCGGCCATCGTCCAGCCGGTCGACGCGGCGAGTGCCTGCGCAATCACGGACTTTCCCGCTCCGGAAACGCCCATCACGATGACGGTGGTCGGAGTGGACGAGTCGGCTACAGATCGCGAAACACTCACGGCTGGAAACGTTATGGTCGAGCCAGCTCACACCGCTACCCGTCGCCAGGATTGTTCGAGATCCGAGTCACCCGGCTATTCAGGCCGAACCCGTCTGGGTGGGAAGGCCGGCCTCGGTCCAGTCCTGGATGCCCCCGGCGTACTTGCGCACGTTGATGTAGCCGAGCCGCTCGAGTTTTCCCGCGACCTGGGTGCTGTTCTGGCAGGCCGGGTTGGAGCAGTACGTCACGATCGCGGCGTTCTTGTCGGGTAACAGACGGCCGGCCTGGTCCTCGACGTCCTCGGCCGCAAGGTTCACGGCGCCGGGGAGGTGCTGCTGAGCGTAGTAGGACTCGGGCAGCGCATCGACAGCGATCAGGGTGCCAGCATCGAGCCCGGCCTTCAGTGCTTCTCGATCAATAGTGGTGATCACGCGGTTCTCCTTCGGGGTTCGCTTCCGCTCTAGTAGTAATCGGACTAGAGTCCGTTTCATGTCTGGAGACGTTAACGGACCGAAGTCCGTTTCGTCAACTGGGGGCGAGGAGACTCCGCGTACCCGAGACTCGCCCCGCCGGATCCAGCTACCGGTACTCGAGCGGGGAGTGGTCCGGGAACGCGCCGATGCCGCGCGGAACAGGCTGCGCGTCCTGGCCGCAGCGGAGCAATTGTTCCGCACCCGGGGGGTCGGCGGCGTGACGATGGACGACATCGCCACCGAGGCGGGCGTCGGAAAGGGAACGCTCTACCGTCGCTTCGGAGACAAGGGCGGGCTGGCCGTCGCCTTGCTCGACGAACGCGAACGTGAGCTTCAGCAGCGCATGCTCGACGGGACCCCTCCGCTGGGCCCCGGGGCGCCACCCTCAGCTCGGCTGATCGCTTTCGTGCAGGCATATCTCGACCTCGTCGCGGCGCAACTCGATCTCGTTCTCTTGTCCGAGACCAGCACCCCTGGCGCCCGCCACCGCACCGGAGCCCACGCCTTCTGGCGGCAACACTGCCGATTCCTGCTCACCGAAGCCGGTGCGGCCGACGCAGCGATCAGGGCCGACTTGCTCTTGGCAGGACTATCCGCCGAACAGGTCAGGCACTGGTTGCACGATGAGAATCAGGACATCGCGGACCTGGCCGCAGCTCTGTCCGCGGCCGCGCTCGCCCTCGCTGGCTGATATCCAGATGCAACCTTGCCGGAGCGTTAGGCGTCTCTACGATCATGACCGCCTCAGCCCGCAGTTCCGCCGCTCGGACCAGCCTGCTCGGCATCGGCTGCCTCGTCACGGGCCTGGCCCTGACCGGCTGCGGAAGTGTCCTGGACGGACCCGGAGATGGTGGCGGGGGCGGCGGAGGAGGGTCCGCGCCGTATGACCATCCGACCGGCGCCGAGGATGTACTGGTCTCCATCAAGGCCGAGGGCGGATTCGTACCGCTGGAGTACAACCTGCGCAACACAGCTCAGTTCCTGCTGCTCGGCGACGGGACGGTGATCGTGCCGGGCGCGGTCATGGAGATCTACCCGGGCCCGGCGATCAGTCCTCTGCAAGCCGCAACCGTCAACGAGGGGCAGATCCAAGAGCTGTTCGCCGCAGCTGACGCCGCCGGTTTGCTCGCCGGCGAGATCGACTACGGCCAGCCCGCGGTCACCGACGTGCCCACCACCACCGTGACACTGACGGTCGGTGGCCGTACGGTCTCTCAGTCGGCGTACGGCCTGAGCTACCAGGACGCCCCCGACACCGGCCTGACCGAGGCCAACGTCCTCGCGCGCGAGGCGTTACAGGCATTCATCGACACCGCTCAGGGGCTTGCAGGTGCCGACAGCGAGCCATACGCGCCCACCGGGATCGTCGCCTACCGACTCAGCGCCGAGTCCGCCCCTCCGGTCGTGGACGAAGGCCTCGAGCAGGAGCCCCGGCCATGGCCGATCGCCACCGCCCCGGCACCCCCGACAGCGGGCATCGGTAGCTGCGTCGCGGTCATCGGTGCCGAAGCTCAGACCCTGCTGGCGGCCCTGGTCGAGGCCAATGAGCTGACCCCCTGGCTGATCGAGACGGACCCGCCGTCCCGCATGGCGTTTCGCCCTCTACTACCGGGCGACCCCGGCTGCGAGTAGTGCTTCGGTCACCTCGTACCCATCGTGATCTTGAGCTTATTGTGGCGACACGCCGTGCAAACGGTCCCGAACCGACAATAAGGTCAAGATCACCGAAGCCACCCCGGCGTGCGCTGGCCATCTAGACGCTCATCCGCTCCGGCACCGGCTGCGGGGCGGGTGACTCGGACTCGGAGAGCCCGAAACGGTTGTGCAGCTTGCGCATGAACGGCGGGGCCCACCAGTTCGCCTCGCCGGCCAGTCGCATGAACGCCGGTACGAGGACACCGCGTACCAGGGTGGCGTCCATCAGGATGGCGATGGTCAGGCCGAGCCCCATCATCTTGATGAAGGTCACCTGCGACGTGGAGAACGCGATGAAGGTGACCGCGAGGACTCCCGCCGCGGCGGTCATGATCTTTCCGGTCTTCTGCAGGCCCACCGCGACCGCCGCCCTGGTGTCGCCGGTGCGGTCGTGCTCCTCCTTGATCCGGGAGAGCAGGAAGACCTCGTAGTCCATCGACAGGCCGAAGGCGATGCAGAACATCAGCACCGGAATGCTCGTATCGAGGGTCCCGGTCGAGGTGAAGTTCAGCAGTTCGGCGCCGTTGCCGTTCTGGAACACCCAGACCATCGCGCCGAAAGTTGCGCCGAGGCTGAGCACGTTGAGCACGATCGCCTTGATCGGGACCAGCACGCTGCCGGTCATCAGGAACAGCAGGA